>JALOKS010000417.1 GCA_025456385.1 Thermoanaerobaculales bacterium
TGCCGACCTGCGAGGTGACGGGCCGCCAGGCCGGGAGCGGGCGGCGGTGAGGGCGGAGCGGTTCGGCTGCGTCGCCCCGGACCGCTCGCCGGCGGAGCTGCGGGCGCTTCGGGACCGGCTCGCGGCAGTCGACGCGCGCCTGCGCCGGAGCTCGGAGCGCTTCGCGCTGCTCGCCGGGGAGACCCGCCTCAAGATCCTCCACCTGCTCGACTCGGCGGGCGAGCTCTGCGTCTGCGACCTGGCGACCATCCTCGAGATGACGCCGGCGGCGGTCTCCCAGCACTTGAGCCGGCTCCGCGCCGGTCGCATGGTCAGCTCGCGGCGGGACGGGATGACGATCTACTATCGGCTCGCCGAGGCGGCGGACCGGGCCCTGCTGGCGCCGGTTCTCGGACTCGGAGCAACGGAACGGGGGTGAGGCATGCGGCGAATGCTCATCGGGTGGGCGCTCGGAATCGTCGTGCTCGGGCTGGCTGTCGCGGCGGCCGCCGGCGAGCAGGCGGAGACGGTGCGGACGGTGTTCACGGTCGAAGGCATGCACTGCGGCGGCTGCTCGGCCGCCATCACGGCGGCGCTCGACAAGGTGGAGGGGGTGGTGGAGTCCTCCGCCGACCACGAGAAGGGTCTGGCGACCGCAGTCTACGACCCCGGGAAGGCCGGTGTCGAGGAGCTTGAGGCCGCGATCGAGAAGCTCGGCTACACCGTCACCGGGGCGACGACCGAGGCGGTGAAGGGCTGAGCCTCGAGCTCGGAATTCGGAATTCGGAGTTCGGAATTCGGATCGAGGACGAGGCGCGCTCCGGCGGCCACAGGCCAGATCGCGACCCGGGCGGTCGGCCTCAGATCCCGCGCCTGAGGTAGACGACGGTCGCGCCCCAGCCTCCGCGCTCGGGCGGCGCGTCGTGGAAGCCCGAAACCAGCGGGTGCCGGGCGAGCAGCTTCTGCACGCGGTCCCGCTGCACGCCGATGCCGCGGCCGTGGATCAGGCGGACCTCGGCGAAGCCCTTCTCGACCGCGGCCTCCAGGTAGGCGTCCACCACGTCCGGCACCTCGCGGGGCGGAAAGGGGTGGAGGTCGATGCTGTCCTCGACCGGAATCTCGACCGGCACCTCGGGGCTCGGCGGGAGATCCTCCGCGTCGACGACCGCAGCGTCGCCGGTCCGGGCCGCGGCGCGGGCGGCCCCCGTGCCGCCGAAGACCACCGCGGCCGTCAGCACCGCCAGCACGAAGCCGAAGACACCGAGGCCGATCCAGGCCTTGGGCCCGATCGTCCGGGAGAGCGGCCAGGTCAGCGCGGCGGCGGCGAGGAAGACCGCGACCTTGGTCGCGACGTAGGCGTGCCGGAGCTTCCGATCCTCGATCACCACCAGCCCCCCACCGGGAGTGTCAACCGCGCCGTCCTCAGGTGGGTGGTCGGGAATTCCTCATTCCGAATTCCTAATTCCGAATTCGTCAAGGGTTGAGCCGATTGATCAGCCTCGGGTAGGGGATCGCCTCCCGGAGGTGGGGGATGCCGCAGATCCAGGCGACGCAGCGCTCGATGCCCATGCCGAAGCCCGAGTGCGGGAAGGAGCCGTAGCGGCGCACGTCGAGGTACCACTCGAAGGCCTCGCGCGGCAGATCGTGGGCCGCGATCTGGCGCTCGAGGTGCTCGAGCGAGTCCGAGCGCTCGGAGCCGCCGATGATCTCGCCGTAGCCTTCGGGCGCGAGCACGTCGACCGCGAGCGCGCGCGACGGGTCGGCGGGGTCGGGCTGCATGTAGAAGGCCTTGATCGCGGCCGGGTAGCGGGTGACCGCCACCGGCCGGTCGAACTGCGCGGTCAGCAGGGTTTCGTCGTCGCCGCCGAGGTCGTCGCCGAGCCTGATGTCGGAGCCGAGCTCCCGGAGGCGCGCCACGGCGTCGGCGTAGTCGAGGCGGGGGAAGGAGCCGGCGGTGGTCGGCAGGAGCTTGGAGGTGTCGCGCTCGAGGCGCTCGAGGTCGGCGGCGCAGCGGTCGAGGACCCGGGCGACGATCGCCGACAGGAACTCCTCGCAGAGGTCGAGGAGGCCGTCGAAGCGCAGCCACGCGACCTCGGGCTCGACCATCCAGAACTCGGTGAGGTGGCGCCGGGTCTTCGACTTCTCGGCGCGGAAGGTGGGGCCGAAGCAGTAGACCTTGCCGAGCGCGGCCGCGGCCGGCTCGAGGTAGAGCTGGCCGGACTGCGAAAGGAAGGCCTTGTCGCCGAAGTACTCGGTCTCGAAGAGCGTCGAGGTTCCCTCGCAGGCCGCCGGGGTGAGGATCGGAGAGTCGATCAGCGTGTAGCCGCGGCTCTGGAAGAAGTCGCGGATCGCGAACTCGAGCTCGGAGCGCACCCGCATCACCGCGTGCTGCTTCTTGGAGCGCAGCCAGAGGTGGCGGTGGTTGAGCAGGAAGTCGGGGCCGTGGTCCTTCTTGCCGATCGGAAACTCCGGGGCGATCTGGATCGCCTCGATCGCGGTCACCTTGAGCTCGAAGCCGCCGGGTGCGCGCTCCTCCGCCCGGACCACGCCGCTCACCTCGAGGGAGGACTCCTGGGTGAGGGCGACCGCGGCTTCCCAGACCTGGTCGGCGACCTCGGGCTGGAAGACCACGCACTGCAGGTAGCCGAAGCCGTCGCGCAGGATGATGAAGCGCAGCTTGCCCTTCTTGCGCCAGTTGTAGACCCAGCCGCGCAGCGTCACCTCGGAGTCGGCCGCGTCATGGGAGCCTCCCAGGAGAGCGGGATTGTACACGAGGGGGTGTGTGACCCCTGAGCTGGAATTCGGAATTCGGAATTCGGGATCGAGGATCCGAGGGCCGGGTTGGAGCCTTGGGGCCGAGGGGTCCGCGGCTGGTGGACCGCGGCTGTCTCCTGGGGCACAATGGCGCCTCGGTTCCCGCGGAGGTGCGATGGACGTGCGGCCGGAGCGGCAGGAGTTCGAGCGC
>JALOKS010000099.1 GCA_025456385.1 Thermoanaerobaculales bacterium
CGACCCGGGGCTTCTTCGGGTTGCGGCGAAACAGCACTGCCACGTGGCCGATGGTCTGCACGAGGTCGGCGCCGGTGGCAGCGACGATCGCCTCGATCGTCGACGCGCGCTCGTCCCGGTCCTCCCCCGCGACCCTGACCTTGACGAGCTCGTGGTGGGTGAGGGCGCCGTCGATCTCGGAGAGCACGGTGTCCTTGAGGCCGTGCTGTCCCATCAGCACGACGGGCTTGAGGTGGTGGGCGAGGCCGCGCAGATGGCGTCGCTGGGGGTCGGTGAGGGCCATGCGCGTTGCTCCGTGGCGTGGAATGCGCCGGGATTCTACTGAGGCAGACGCGCAAGGACATCCGTGGCACGTTCGAAGAGCAGCCGGCGCTGGCTGGACCGCCAGGCCCACGACCCCTACGTGCAGCGCGCTCAGGCCGAGGGGTGGCGGTCGCGAGCGGCGTTCAAGCTGCTCGAGCTCGACGCCAAGGACCGTTTCCTCCGGCCCGGCGCCCGCGTCGTGGACCTCGGCGCGGCGCCCGGCGGCTGGTCCCAGGTGGCGCAGAAGGCGGTGGGCGCGGGCGGCCAGGTGCTCGCCCTCGACCTTCTGCCGATGGAGCCGATCCCGGGAGTGACGTTCCTGCAGGGCGACTTCCGGGAGGAGGAGGTGCTCCGGACCCTCGAGGCCCGGCTTGGCCAAGGCCCGGTCGACGTTGTTATTTCCGACATGGCCCCCAATGTCAGCGGCATGGCAGCGGTGGATCAGCCCCGGGCGACACACTTGGCGGAACTGGCCCTGGCCTTCGCCGAGGAGCGCCTCGCGAAGGGCGGGTCACTGGTGGTCAAGCTCTTCCAGGGCGCCGGCTTCGACCCCTTCGTCGCGCAGTGCCGACAGCGGTTCGCGCGCGTTGCGCTGCGCAAGCCGGCGGCCTCCCGCCCCGAGTCGCGGGAGGTCTACCTGGTGGCCCGGGGTTTTGGGGTGTAGTACCGTAGCGACACACTCGGATGTGGAAGGCCGCTCGGGCGGCGTTTCACGGAGGTAAGACCGTGAGCGACATGGCAAAGAACCTGATCCTCTGGGTGGTCATCGCGATCGTCCTGATGTCGGTGTTCAACAACTTCAGCACCCAGAAGACCGGCGCCCCGGTGATCTCGTATTCCCAGTTCCTGAGCGACGTCAGGCAGGGATCGGTCTCGAAGGTCACCATCAACGGTCGGGCCATCGAGGGTGTCTCCACCACCGGCTCCCGCTTCTCCACCTACAGCCCGGGCGACGACGGGCTCGTGAGCGACCTCATCAACCACAAGGTGGAGATCGTCGCCGGCGCGCCGGAGAAGCCGTCGGTGCTGATGCAGATCCTCATCAACTGGTTCCCGCTGTTCGTCCTGATCGGCCTGTGGATCTTCTTCATGCGGCAGATGCAGGGCGGGGGCGCAGGCCGAGGCGCGATGTCCTTCGGCAAGAGCCGGGCCCGGCTGCTCAGTGAGGACCAGGTGAAGGTCAACTTCACCGACGTGGCCGGCTGCGACGAGGCGAAGGAAGAGGTCCGCGAGCTGGTGGAGTTCCTGCGCGACCCGGGCAAGTTCCAGAAGCTCGGGGGCAAGATTCCCAAGGGCGTGCTGATGGTCGGCCCGCCGGGCACGGGCAAGACCCTGCTGGCGCGCGCGATCGCGGGCGAGGCGAAGGTGCCGTTCTTCACGATCTCCGGATCGGACTTCGTCGAGATGTTCGTCGGCGTCGGCGCGTCCCGCGTCCGCGACATGTTCGAGCAGGCGAAGAAGCACGCGCCCTGCATCATCTTCATCGACGAGATCGACGCCGTGGGCCGTCACCGCGGGGCCGGCCTCGGCGGCGGGCACGACGAGCGCGAGCAGACGCTCAACCAGCTGCTGGTCGAGATGGACGGCTTCGAGGGCAACGAGGGCGTCATCGTCATCGCCGCCACCAACCGGCCCGACGTCCTCGATCCGGCGCTGCTCCGCCCCGGCCGCTTCGACCGCCAGGTGGTGGTGGCGCTGCCCGACGTGCGCGGCCGCGAGCAGATCCTGCGCGTGCACATGCGCAAGGTCCCGCTCGCGGAGGACGTGAAGCCGTCGATCATCGCGCGCGGCACACCGGGTTTCTCGGGCGCCGACCTCGCCAACCTCGTGAACGAGGCGGCGCTGTTCGCGGCCCGTGCCAACAAGCGCCTGGTGGACATGGAGGACCTCGAGAAGGCGAAGGACAAGATCATGATGGGCGCCGAACGGCGCTCCATGGTGATGAACGAACAGGAGAAGCGCCTCACCGCGTACCACGAGGCCGGACACGCCATCGTGGGGCGCCTGGTGCCCTCCCACGACCCGGTCTACAAGGTGACGATCATTCCGCGCGGGCGGGCGCTCGGCGTGACGATGTTCCTGCCCGAGGAGGACCGCTACAGTCACAGCAAGGAGCACCTGGAGAGCCAGATCTCGACGCTGTTCGGCGGCCGCCTGGCGGAGGAGATCATCTTCGGCCACGACAAGGTGACGACCGGCGCCTCGAACGACATCAAGCGCGCCACCGACATCGCCCGGGCAATGGTGACCAAGTGGGGGCTGTCCGAGAAGCTCGGCCCGCTGACCTACCTCGAGGAAGAGGAGGAAGTCTTCCTCGGACGCTCCGTGACGCAGCACAAGAACGTCTCGGACGACACGGCGCACGCGATCGACGAGGAGATCCGTGCGGTGATCGACCGCAACTTCCAGCGGGCCCGCGACATCCTGACCGAGAACCTCGAGAAGCTCCACAGGATGGCGGAAGCGCTGATGAAGTACGAGACCATCGACTCCGACCAGATCGACGACATCATGGCCGGCAAGGTGCCGCGGCCGCCCGCCGACTGGGACGATTCGGAGCCGCGCGCCGGTGCGCGGCCGAGCGACGGTGGGCGGGAGCAGGGCGGCAAGCCCGACGAGGGCACGCTCGGCACGCCCGCCGGACAGCACTGACCGGCCGGAGTCTCGGCAACGACCGGGCGCGCGAGCGCCCGGTCTGCGTTTTGGAGGGATGCGATCTTGCCCCACGTAGACGCAGCGCCGCGGAGCAGGCCGGGGTCTGCGGTTTCCGCCGCGGCGGCCCGACGAGCGAGGCGGCGGTGACGGCGCTGCGCTGCGGCGCGCGGCTGCTCGACCTGACGCGGCCCCGCGTCATGGGCATCCTGAACGTCACCCCGGATTCCTTCTCCGACGGCGGCCGGCACGTCGCGCTCGCCGCGGCACTGGAGCGGGCCCGCGCGATGGTCGCGGAAGGGGCCGACCTGGTCGACGTGGGCGGCGAGTCGACCCGTCCGGGGGCGGCGGCGGTGACCGCGGACGAGGAAATCCGGCGGGTGGTCCCGGTGATCGAGGCCCTGGCGGCGGAGCTGCCGGTGGCGGTGTCGGTCGACACCAGCAAGCCGGAGGTGATGCGGGCGGCGGTCGCCGCCGGCGCCGGCATGATCAACGACGTCGCGGCCCTGCGCCGGCCGGGCGCCGTCGAGATGGCGACGGCGCTGGGCGTGCCGGTCTGCCTGATGCACATGCAGGGGGAGCCGCGCACCATGCAGCAGGATCCGCGCTACGACGACGTGGTCGGGGAGGTGACGGCGTTCCTGCGCGCCCGCGTCGCGGCCTGCACCGCGGCTGGCATGCCGCGGGAACGCCTGCTGGTCGATCCGGGCTTCGGCTTCGGCAAGACGCTGGCGCACAATCTCGCCTTGCTGCGCGGGCTCCCCGTGGTTGCGGGTCTGGGCGTGCCCGTGCTGGTGGGGCTGTCGCGCAAGACGATGATCGGGGCGCTGCTCGGGGATCTTCCGGTGGGCGAGCGTCTCTACGGCAGCGTCGCGGCCGCGCTCGTCGCCGTGGAGCGGGGAGCGGCCATCGTGCGGGTGCACGACGTCGCGCCGACGGTGCAGGCGCTCAGGGTATTGGCCGGCGTGCGCGGTGCCGTCGGCGGCTGACGGGGAGCCAGAGGATGGGCAGACGCTATTTCGGTACGGACGGCATTCGCGGCAGGGTGGGCGAGGCGCCCATCAACCCGGAGTTCGTTCTCAAGCTGGGCTGGGCGGCGGGCCGGGTGCTCGGCCGGTCGCCCGGCAGCAAGGTGCTGATCGGCAAGGACACGCGCATCTCGGGATACCTGCTCGAGTCGGCCCTGGAGGCCGGGCTGGTGGCGGCCGGGATGAACACCCGCCTGCTCGGGCCGATGCCGACGCCGGGCATTGCGTACCTCACCCGGACGTTGCACGCCCAAGCGGGGATCGTGATCAGCGCCTCCCACAACCCGCACGAGGACAACGGGATCAAGTTCTTCTCGGGCGACGGCTTCAAACTGCCCGACGAGGTCGAGGCCGCGATCGAGGACGAGCTCGAGAAGCCGCTGGCCACGGTCGGCTCGGAGGAGCTCGGCAAGGCCAAGCGCATCGAGGACGCCGCCGGCCGCTACATCGAGTTCTGCAAGAGCACGATCCCGCCGCTGATGCAGCTGGACGACCTCAAGATCGTCGTCGACTGCGCGCACGGCGCGACCTACCACGTCACCCCCCGTGTGTTGGACGAGCTGGGGGCGAAGGTCGTCGCCATCGGGGTCGCCCCGGACGGTCTCAACATCAACCGCGGCGTCGGCTCGACGCACCTCGGCGCCGTGCGCGACGCCGTCCGGCAGCACGGCGCCGATCTGGGCATCGCCCTCGACGGGGACGGCGACCGGGTGCTGATGGTCGACGCCAGCGGCGCCGAGGTCGACGGCGACGACCTGCTCTACGTGATCGCCCGCTCCCGCCACCGCGGCGGCATGCTGCGCGGCTCGGTCGTCGGTACGCTGATGACCAACCTCGGCCTCGAGCACGCCCTCGCGGCGCAGGGGATCGGTCTGGCCCGGACGAAAGTCGGGGACCGCCACATCCTCGAGCGGCTGCGGCAGGAGGGGTGGTCGCTCGGCGGGGAGCCCTCCGGCCACATCATCTGTCTGGACCGCACCACGACTGGCGACGGCACGGTTTCGGCCCTGCAGGTGCTCGCGGAGATGGTCCGCACCGGCCGCAGCCTGCGCGATCTGCGCGCCGGCCTCACCAAGTACCCGCAGCGCCTGGTCAACGTCCGGCTCGCGGGGGGCAGCGCCGTCGAGGCCATGGCGACCCCGGGGGTGACGGCGGCGGTGGCCGCCGTGGAGCGCGAGCTCGGCGAGGCCGGACGCGTGCTGCTGCGTCCCTCGGGCACCGAGCCCCTCGTGCGGGTCATGGTCGAGGGCGAGGACGCCGGCCAGGTCGAGCGGCTGGCCGAGCAGATCGCCGCCGCCGTCCGGGCCGCGGTCGGGTAGGGCGGTCCGCCCGGCCCGACGCGGTCCGGCCGACGTCACTGCACCGGGGTGACGATGATCTCGACGCGCCGGTTCTGGGCGCGGCCAGCGGCCGTGCCGTTGTCCGCGATCGGGCGGGTCTTGCCGTAGCCGACGGCGGAGATCCGGTTCGGGCTCACGCCACGGCTGACGAGGTAGCTGCGCACCGCGTTGGCGCGGTTCTCCGACAGCCGCTGGTTCATCTCCATCGAGCCGGTGCTGTCGGTGTGCCCCGCGACCTCGATCACCGTGTTTTCGTACTGTCGCAGCGTCTCCGCGACGCGGTCGAGCGCCGGATAGAACTGCGGCTTGATCGCGGCGCTGCCGACGTCGAAGCTCACGCCCTCGGGCAGGTTCATGAGAATGCTCTCGCCCTGCCGCTGGACGTCGATGCCGGTGCCAGCGGTCTGCTGGCGCAGGGCGCGCTCCTGCTCGTCCATGTAGTTGCCGATGAGGCCGCCTGCCAGCCCGCCCACGGCGGCGCCGATGAAGCCGCCCGCGGTGCGGTTACCGCGGCCGGCAACCTGACTGCCGATCAGCGCGCCCGTCGCGGCGCCGATCCCGGCGCCGGTGACGGTCTTGGGGCGTTCCTGGTAGGTCTGGCACCCGGCGAGGGCGGCGGCACCGACGAGGAGCGGGAGGGCGAGGGCAGTCTTCTTCATTGGCAGGGTTCCTTCTGGTTTGGGGGATCGGGGTGCGCAGACTACCGCCGCCGCGGCGCCGGGGTACAGCGCTCCGGGGCGCACGTTGATTTGACCGGCAGCGGCCGGTAAGCTTGCGCGCTCGATTGCGGGGGTGCCCATGAGACAGCCGCTGGTAGCCGGCAACTGGAAGATGAATGGCAGCCGCTCGGCTGTCGGCGAGCTGCTGGAAGGCATCAAGGCCGGCCTCGCGGGCGTGAAGACGGCCGAGGTGGCGGTCTGCCCGCCGTACGTGTACATCCCGGAGGCCTCGACGCGGCTTGCGGGCACGGCGGTCGCCTTGGGCGGCCAGAACGTGTCCACCCATGCCGGGGGCGCCTACACGGGCGAGATCGCGGCGTCGATGCTGGTCGATTTCGGCTGCAAGTACGCGATCGTCGGGCACTCCGAGCGGCGCACCCTGTACGGCGAGGACGACACGGTCGTCGCCGAGAAGTTCGAGGTCGCGCGCAAGGCCGGGCTCGTGCCCATTTTCTGCGTCGGCGAGACGCTCGAGGAGCGCGAGGGCGGCACCACCGAGGCCGTGATCGCACGCCAGCTGGACGCGGTGCTGGATCGCTTCGGTGCCGCGGCCCTCGCCGCCGGCGTGATCGCCTACGAACCGGTCTGGGCCATCGGCACCGGGCGGACGGCCTCGCCGCAGCAGGCGCAGGAAGTGCACGCCTTCATCCGAGGCCGCGTGGCAGCGAAGGACCGGGCGGTCGCCGAGGCGATCCGGATCCTCTACGGCGGCAGCATGAAGCCGGACAACGCGGCCGAGCTGATGGCGCAGCCCGACATCGACGGTGGCCTGATAGGCGGTGCGTCGCTGAAGGCATCCGATTTCCTCGCCATCTGCACGGCGGCCAACCGCTGACGGCGGGTCGGGACGATGATCGAGACCATTCTCGTCGTGGTGCACGTGCTGCTGGCGGCGGCCCTGATCGGGCTGGTGCTCATCCAGCACGGCAAGGGAGCGGACGCGGGCGCGGCCTTCGGCAGCGGTGCGTCGGCGACCGTGTTCGGGGCGCGGGGCGCGACGTCCTTCCTGAGCCGCAGCACCGCGATCCTCGCGACGCTATTCTTCCTGACCAGCCTGGCGCTGGCGTACTACGCCATGCGGGCGGCCGACCAGGCGGGGGTGGTGACGAAGACCCGCAGCGAGCCGGCGAAGGCGCGGGTACCGGCGCAGCTGCAGGGCCAGGCGCCCGAGCTCCCCGTGGTGCCCGAGGGCAAGCCCGAGGCGCCGGCCGAGGTGCCCGCCGCGCCGCCGGCCAAGCAGTGAAGGGACAAAGAGCAACATGCCGACGTGGTGGAATTGGTAGACACGCTATCTTGAGGTGGTAGTGGCGAATGCTGTGCCGGTTCGAGTCCGGCCGTCGGCACCAACGAAGGGAGAGGGCACTGTCCGCCGGGCAGTGCCTTTTTCTTTGGGGAGGCGCTAAAAAAAGCTGAATTTTCAGAGAGTTGCCGGCGATTTCCGGCTTGACAGGGACGCCGGCGGCCCCCTACACTGCGGCGAGCCAGAAGAGCGCCGGCGGAGGGTCCCGCACCCCTCGGATGCGCGCCAGCCAGAGGGGTCCGCCGACGATGCTCGAGAACTATCTGCCGATCCTGGTGTTCATGGGTGTCGGCCTGCTGGTGGGCGCGGTCTTCGTCGTCATCGGCTTCGCCCTGGGGCCGCAGCGGCCAGACCCGGAAAAGCTCTCTCCCTACGAGTGCGGCTTCGAGGCCTTCGAAGACTCCCGCATGAAGTTCGACGTCAGGTACTACCTGGTCGCCATCCTCTTCATCATCTTCGACCTCGAGATCGCCTTCCTCTTCCCGTGGGCCGTGGTCCTCGACCAGATCGGCCTGGCCGGGCTCCTCGCCATGGTCGTCTTCCTCGGCATCCTCGTCGTCGGCTTCATCTACGAGTGGAAGAAGGGGGCCCTGGAATGGGAATAGAAGGCGTCCTCCAGCAGGGCTTCGTCACCACGACGGCCGACAAGCTGATCAACTGGGCCCGCACGGGGTCGCTGTGGCCGATGACCTTCGGGCTGGCCTGCTGCGCGATCGAAATGATGCACGCCGGCGCCTCCCGCTACGACCTCGACCGCTTCGGCATCGTGTTCCGGCCGAGCCCGCGGCAGTCGGACCTGATGATCGTGGCGGGGACCCTCACGAACAAGATGGCGCCGGCGCTGCGCAAGGTCTACGACCAGATGGCCGAGCCGCGCTGGGTGATCTCGATGGGCTCCTGCGCCAACGGCGGCGGCTACTAC
>JALOKS010000100.1 GCA_025456385.1 Thermoanaerobaculales bacterium
GCAAAGAGCGCATCGGCGACGCGCGGCGCGATCTCCAACCGCCGCCGGAGGCACCGCGAGTTGACGGCAGCCGCCTGATCGAGTCCGGACAGAATGGCGTCGACGCTGCCGAGGTCGCCGAGGCGAGCCGCCGCCAGGAGCTCGCCCTCCACCCTGTCGAGCAGGTCGAGGGCGACGGTGTCGCGCTGCTCCCGCTGCAGCAGGGACGCCGCCTGCAGCACCGCGTCGCCGACCCGGTTTTCGAGCATCAGCCAGGTGATCGCGCGCCGCTCGAGGTAGCGGCGGTCCTCCGCCGACAGCGCGGCGCCCTCGAGTTCCCGCCCCGGGTTCCGGACGGGCGCGAAGCTCCGGGCGGCGATCGCCAGGATCTCGGCGTCGGAGCGCTCCCCGGCGGCCGGCATCACGCAGCGGAAGCCCACATCGTCGGCCGAGTAGGGCTCGTCGAACCAGCTCCGGACCGAAACCCGCGCGAGGTCGATGCTGCGACGCCAGGAGCCGCCTCGGACCACGCGCCCGATGCCGTCCCGGTTCGGCCCGCCGTCCGGTGGCAGCTGTTTGAGCCCCGGTCGGTAGCGGTCGCCGCACCACTCCCAGACGCTGCCGGCGAGATCGTGCAGGCCCGGCCCCGTCGCCGGAAACGAGCCCGCCGGGGCCAGGCTGCCCAGGCGAGCGGTCGTCTCGTCCCAGACGTTGGCGAGCTCCTGCCGCCGCAGGTTGCCCCAGGGGAAACGCAGGTTGCCGCCGCCGGCGCGGGCGGCGCGCTCCCACTGCGACTCCGAAGGCAGCTCGCGACCGGCCCACATGGCGTAGTCCCGGGCCTGATGCCAGGTGACGCCGACCACCGGCTCGGCGGCGAGCTGCGGCTGCCGGTACCGCGCGGGGTCCCGCGGCTCGCGGCAGCCGCCCGCCCTCACGCAGGCCTGATAGCGGGCGTTCGTGACCTCGAGCTTCTCGACCCACAGCGCGGGGACCTCGACCCAGCGGAAGAAGACCTCGTCCCGGCGGCAGCGGCGGTCGAGCTCCGAGCACCCGACCCGCACCCGCGCCGCCGCCAGAAACACGAGCTCGGCGCCATCGAGGGGCGACCGCCAGACCGCGCCCTCCGCACCCTCGGACGGCGGCACGAGAATCTCCCGCAGGAGCCCCGGCGCCGGCCCGGTGGGGTCATAGGCCGCGGCGAGGGTCCACGCCGAGGCTGCCGCCTGCAGGTCCTGCTCGCGGCGTCCGCGACCGTACCCGACCAGCGCCGCGGCGACCTCGCGCCCCAGTGCCTGCACCTTCCGCTCGCCGTCAGGAAGGCGCATGACGAGGCTCGAGTACACCTCCATCAGGCTGGACACCGCCGGCAGGCGACCCGCCGCCGCCTCGGCGACGATCGAAGCCGCCGTGCTCTCGAGCACGGCGGCGGCGGCGCGGTCTCCCGGATCGCCCTGCAGCTCGGCGATGGCGTCGGGCAGCTGGACCCACGGCCCGGCGGACGCGGGCAGCGCCGCGAGCACCGTGGACAGGAGCAGCCACCACCCGAGCTTCCGCGTCATTCCAGCCTTCGCATTGTACCTGCTCGCCCGCGGCCGTTCCGGGCAGCGCGCTACACTGCCGCCATGACCCCGGCGGACGAGACCGAGCTCGCGTACTACCGCGCGGTCGAGGACCTCTTCGCCGCCCTGCGCGGCGTGCCCCACACGCTGTCGCCGCGCGACTTCCACCTCCTGCGCTCGTGGTGGCGTGAGGGCGTGCCGCTGGTGGCGGTGCGGACCGCCGTCACCGAGGTCTTCGCGCGCCGCCGCGAGCGTGGCGACGCCGGGCCGGTGCTCAGCCTCGCCTACTGCCGCCACGCCGTCCGCGAGCACCTCAAACGCCTGGCGGCGATGAGGGTCGGGGAGCCAGCGGCGGCCGGGGTGGAGACGGCGGACGCCGGGTGCGCCGTCGACGGCCTCGCCGACCGTCTCGACGCTGTCGTTTCCGAGCTGCGGCAGCGGCGGCCGAGTGTCGCCGGCGTGGCGGCCCGCGTCGCGGCCGAGCTGCGAGCCGCCCGCGAGCTGCCGCGGGGAATGATCGAGGACCACCTCTACTCCCTCGAGTCGACCCTCCTCGACGCCTGCCTGCAGGCTCTCGACGAGGACGACCGGCAGGCGCTCGAGCAGCGGGCGACCGCCGAGGCCGCCGCCGCCACCGCGAACCCGGAGGCCCGCACGCGCATGCGCCTCGCACTCCGGGACCGCCTCCTCCGCGACCTGCTCGCGCTGCCGCGGCTGGAGCTCCCGTGACGAGCTCGCGCGACGGCACCGGCGGCGGCAACCCACCGGCGACCGTCGTCCTCGAGGCAGGGAGGCTCGTCGGCGGCGGGCGGGCCCTCGCGCACCACGACGGGCGGACCTGGATGGTTGCCGGCGCTCTCCCCGGCGAGCGGGTCGAGGTCCGCGAGCTCGGCCGGCGGGCGGGCATCGTCGAGGGGCGCGCGGTCGCTGTCGAAGGTGCCGCCCACCCGGCCCGCGCCGCCGATCCCTGCCCCCATGCGCCTCACTGCGGCGGCTGCGACTGGCCGCACATCGAGCCTGCGGCTGCGACGCGCTTGAAGGCGCAGGCGGCGGCGGACGCGGCTCGCGGTCACCCAGCTCCTGCGGCGCTCATCGCGGCCGCGACGATCCACCATTCGCCCCTCGCCTACCGCCTGCGGGCGCGCCTGCACTGGGACCCCACGCACGCCACCCTCGGGTTCTACGAGCCGCGCTCCCACGCCGTCACGCCCATCCCGGGCTGCCGGATCCTGTCGCCGGCCCTGATGACGGCGCTGCCCGCCCTCGCCGCCGCACTCCGCCGCCGGTGTCCGGTCCGGGTCGATGTCGAGTGGCTCGAGGGCTCCGACCCGACCCGCGGGGTCGCGGCCATCCGGCGGGCCAGGGGAGGCCCGGCGAGGCTCGACCCCGGTTGGCTGCCGACACCCGGGGAGCTCGGCACGGCGGCGGCGGGCTGCCACCTCCTCGCCGCCTCTGGAGCCGCCCACGGGGGCTGGGGCGAACGCGAGGTCCGCTTCGACCTCCCGACGCCTCTGCGCGTGCCGATCGGCGCCTTCTTCCAGGGCAACCGCCACCTCCTGCGCACCCTCTTCGACCGCGTCGCCGAGCTTGCCGGCGCGGGCGACGAGCCGGTCTTCGACCTCCACGCCGGCGTCGGCTTCCTCGCCGCCGCGGTGCGGTCGCGCGGCAGCCGCAGCATGGACCTGATCGAGCCGCAGCTCGAGGCCGCGCGCGCCGCGGCCCGCAACCTGCCCGAGGCCAGGGTCGCGATCGGCGTGACGGCCGAGCACTTCGTCATGGGGCAGCCGGCCAGCCCGCCCGCGGCGCTCGTGATCACCGATCCGCCGCGTAGCGGCATGACGCCGGCGCTTCGCCAGGCACTCGCACGCTGGCGGCCGCGGCGCGTCCTGATGCTGGGCTGCGACCCGGCCACCTGGGCCCGCGATGCCGCCTCGCTCTGCGACCACGGCTACCGGATCGCCGCCCTCGAGCTCTTCGACCTCTTCCCGTCGACCCACCACGTCGAGATCCTCGCGCTCCTGGAGCGCGAATGAACGACGGCAGGGAGCCGCCGCCGCCGCTGCGCCCGCTCTGGATGCTGGCCGGAGGGGCGGTTGTCAGCGCCGCCGCAGCCGCGATCCTCGTCGAGCCCGCGCCGCCCTGGGCACCGACCGCTCTGACGGCGGCCGGCCTCGCAGCGGCCGTGGCCGCCGTTCTCAGGCCCCCGGGCGGCGGCCCGCTGCTGTGGTTCGCCGCCGCGCTCGCGCTCGTCGGAGGGCGCGGCCTCGTCCTGGCCGACGACCGCCTCGGCCTCGCACGCCTGATGGCCGACCCGGCGGTCACCCTGCGCGTCAGGGCGGTCGTCGACGAGGGTTGGACCGCCGGCCGCTGGGGGTCGTCAGCGCGCATCCGGGTTCTCGCCGCCAGCCACGACGGGCACCGCGTCGGGCTGCCCACCCACTGCCGCCTCGAGGTGCGGGGCGGCGCCGTGGCGGCGGAGCTCCCGCCGCCGGGCGCCGAGGTCGAGGCTCTCGCGCGCCCGAGGGCCGAACCCGCGCGGCCGCTGCTGGTCGTGGACTCGCCGCGCCTGCTCGCCTCGCCGGGCGCGGTCCGCCGCCTGCCGCTGGCCCGCGACCGGCTCGCCCGCGCCCTGCTCGGCGCCGCCGGCACCGACGTCGACCGCATCCGCGCCGCCGAGCTGGCTGCGGCGCTCGCCCTCGGACGCCGCGACCTGATCCCCCGCGAGCGGCGGGAGCACTGGCGCCGCTCCGGCTTCGCCCACCTGCTGGCGGTGAGCGGCCTGCACGTCGGCATCGTCGGCGGAGCCATCTTCCTGATCGTCGCCCTCGGGGGCGCAGGGCCGCGGCTGACCCGCCTGCTCGCGCTGCTCGCCGTGCCCGGCTACGCCCTCCTCGCCGGGTCCGCGCCGCCCGCCATGCGGGCCGCCCTGATGGCGGTGATCTTTCTCGGCGCCCGCCTCCTCGGCCGCGCGGTGCTGCCCATGGCGGCCGTGCTGCTCGCGGTCCTGATTCTGCTGCTCGCCGATCCGCGCATGATCTCGGACGTCGGCTTCCAGCTCACGGTCGTCATCACCGCCGCCCTCGTGCGCTGGGTGCCCCCCCTTGCCGCCGCGCTGCGCGGGCCGACCTGGCTGGCCGCCGCGGTCGCGGTGCCGTTGGTGGCCCAGCTCGCCGCCGTGCCCATCGTCGCCTGGCACTTCCGCAGCCTGATCCCGGGCGCGCTTGCCGCCAACCTCCTCGCCCTGCCGCTGCTCGCGCCGACGGTGCTGGTCGCGGCGGCGACGGCCCTGCTCGCCCCCGTCGCGACGGGCACCGCAGGGCTCGGCCTCGAGGTCCTGCACCGGCTGAGCGCACTCCTCTCCTGGCTCGGCGGCTGGGCGCGCGGCCTCGAGCTGGTCCCGGCGTCGCTGCCGCTGCTCGCGGCGCCCCTGCTCGCGGTCTGCGGGTGGCTGGCCTTGCAGAGCGGCCGGACCGCGCGGGCGGCGGCCGCGGTCTGGGTCGCGCTTGCCCTGCTCCTCGGCGTGCGCTCGCTCGCCCCGGCCGACCGGCCGGCGCCGCGGGTCGCTGTGCTGCCGGTGAGCGACGGCGCGGCCGTGCTGCTCGCCGACGCCGGCGCCGCCGTGCTGGTGGATGCCGGGCGCTACCCCCGACAGGCTGCCGAGTCCCTCGCCGACCAGGGCGTGCGTCGGCTCGCGGCGGTGGTCGCGTCCCACACCGACGAGGACCACATCGGCGGCATGGTCCAGGTGCTGGAGAGCTGCGAGGTCGGTCGGCTGATCGTGCCGGCGCAGATGACGGCGGACGCGGAGGCGGTCCCGCTGCTGCGCGCCGCTCGCCGCCGCTCGGTGGCGGTGGTGCCGGTCGCCGCCGGCAGCGTCGTCCACGCCGGATCCCTGCGGATCGAGGTGCTGTGGCCGCCGGCGCGCAACCCGCCGGCGGACGACAACGAGCGCTCGCTGGTCATCCTGGCCGACCTCGGACCGGGCGCGGTCGTCGCCGCCGCGGACATCTCCCACAGCACCGAGCGGCACCTCCCGGCGGGTGGCCGGCTCCACTGCGAGCTCCTCGTGGTGCCGCACCATGGCAGCCGGGGCTCGGTCTCGGAGCACCTCCTCGATGCGACGTCGCCGGCTATCGCCCTGATCCCGGCGGCGGCCGGCAACACCCACGGCCACCCCCATCCGGAGGTCGTGTCGCGTCTGGCAGGGCGCGGCATCGTCATCCGCCGGCCCACCCGCGATGCGGCCTGCGGCGCGGCGTGGAACGGCAGCCGCTGGGTCGCGTTCCCGTGACGTCCACCCCCCGCCCATTTCGGATTTCGGATTTCGGATTTCGGATTTGGAGCCCTGCAGCGTCCTTGAACCCGGGGGCGCCGACGCACTAACCTGATCGGCATGGAGCAGGGAGCGGCGCAGCCGCTGCTCGTGATCCTCGGTCCGACGGCGTCGGGCAAGTCCCGGCTCGCCCTCGCCCTGGCCGAGGCCCTCGGCGGCGAGATCGTGTCGGCGGACGCCTTCGCGGTCTACCGCGGCCTCGACATCGGCACCGACAAGCCCTCGGCCGCCGACCGGCGCCGCGTCCGCCATCACCTGCTCGACGTCGCGGACCCGCGCGAGGTGTTCTCGGCGGGCGCGTTCGCGCGCGCGGCACGGGCCGCGATCGCCGACATCGCGGCGCGCGGCCTGCAGCCCCTGGTCGCCGGGGGCACCAACTTCTGGATCCGCGCTCTGCTGGAGGGCCTGTTCGACGCCCCGCCGCGCGACCCGGAGGTCACCTCCGCCCTCGCGGCCGGTTGGCGGGCCGACCCGGCGGCCATGGCCCGCCGCCTCGCGGCCGTCGACCCCGAGTCGGCGGGCCGCATCGGCGCCGGCGACCGGCAGCGGATCCTGCGCGCCCTCGAGGTCTTCGAGCTCACCGGCGAGCCCCTGTCGCTGCACTGGAAACGGCAGCAAACAGTGAGCTTGTACGATCCGCTGCTGGTCGCTCCGGCGCGCGACCGAGCTGCGCTCTATGCTAGAATCGACGCGCGCGTCGAGCGGATTTTCGAGGCCGGCCTGGTCGGCGAGGTCGAGGCGCTGCTCGCCGCCGGGGTGCCGCCCGGCGCGCACGCGCTGAAGGCCATCGGGTACCGAGAGGTGGTCGGGATGGTGCAGGGGGGGAGCGGGCTCGAGGCTGCGATCGAGTCGACGAAGCGGGCGAGCCGGAACTTCGCGAAACGGCAGCTGACCTGGCTGCGCGGGATGGCTTCCGACCGCCTGCACTGGGTGCGGCCGGTCGAGGACGGCGGCGCGGCGGCCGTGATCGAGCTCTGGACACGCCACCACGGCGGGGGAAGACGAGGACCATGAACAAACCAGCCAGCGGCACCATCAACATCCAGGACCCCTTCTTCTACCAGCTTCGGAAGGACTCGAAGACCGTGCACGTGTACCTCATCAGCGGCAAGCGGCTGACCGGGATCATCCGCCGCTTCGACCGCTACGCGGTGGTGCTCGAGAACCACGGCCAGGAGCAGCTGGTCTACAAGCACGCCATCGCGAGCATCGCGCCGCTCAGCGGCTTCGCGGGCAAGAACGGCCAGGATGAGGCGGAGTACTGACCCGCGCGCGAGCCGCCGCCTCCCCACCCGCAGCTGCGCCGGAGGGGGGAGCGGTCGGCTGCTCGTGCTCGTGGCTGTCGTGGCGCTCGCTCTCGCCGGCTGCGCCAGCGCGCCGCCCGCACCGCAGCCGACCCTTCCCTTCCCAGCTCCCGACAGCGGGCCGGGGCGGCCGACCCTCGACCGCGCCGCCGCCGCCGACCTCGAGGCGGGATGGCAGGCTCTGCGCCGCGGCGACGCCGTCGCGGCGGAGCGGCGGGCGGCCAGGACCTCCGAGAGCCCGGCCTCGCGCCTGCTCGCCCTGCAGGCCGCGCTGGTCGCCGGCGGACCGGCCCCGGTCGCGGAGCTCGCCGAGCTCGTCGAGACGGCACCCGGCTACGCCGCCGCCTGGCTCACCCTGTCGCTGGCGGCGGAACGGGCCGGGGACGAGAAGACGGCCCTCGACGCGGCCTCCCGAGGTGCCGCGCTGTGGCCCGACCGGCGCTGGGAGGAGCGGGTCGCCGAGCTGCGCGCGCGCTGGATCGACGACCGGCTGAGGAACGCTCGCCGGCTCAGCTCCGACGGCAGCCAGGCGGCTGCAGCCGCTGCTCTCGAGCCCGTGCTGGCGCTCGAGCCCAACAACCGCGACGCGCGCATCCTGCAGGCGCGCGCCCTCAGCGATCTCGGCGACCTGGACCGGGCGGAGGCCGCCCTGGTCGGTTTGCCGAGAGACGCCGAGGTCGTGCTCGTCGCCGGCGCCATCGCCGAGGCGCGCGGCGACCGCAAGGCCGCGATCCGCATCTACTCCTCGCTGCCGGAGGCGCTCGAGCCCACACTGCGCGCGATCGCGCTCGCGGAGGCCGACGGCGACTGGCTCACGGCCATGAACCTCTACGGCGGGCTGCCCGATCGCCACCCGGGCCGCGATGCCGGGCTGCGCGCCGCCAAGCTGCGCTGGCGGGTTTCGGTCCTGCCGCCGTACGTCGGCGAGGCGCTCGCCGCAGAGCGCCTCGACCGGGCCGGCCTCGCGGTGGTGCTGGTGGCGCTGGCGCCACGGGTGGAATCTCTGCCCGGCGGCCAGGTACCATTGTTGTCGGACATCGTCGACATGCCGTCACAGCGCGAGATCATCACCGCGGCCAGGCTCGGG
>JALOKS010000418.1 GCA_025456385.1 Thermoanaerobaculales bacterium
GGTGGCGCTGAGCTCGCGCGGGCCGGTGCTCTTCCGGCAGCAGCGGGTGGGGCGCGGCGGGCGGCCCTTCACGATGCTCAAGTTCCGCACCATGCGGGTCGGCGGCGGGGGCGCCCAGGTGACCGCGGCGGGCGACGGCCGGGTGACGGCGGTGGGGCGCCTGCTGCGGCGGCTCAAGCTCGACGAGCTGCCGGAGCTTGTCAACGTGCTGGGCGGCGAGCTCGCCCTGGTCGGGCCGCGGCCGGAGGTGCCGCGCTTCGTCGACCTCGGGGACCCGAGGTGGCGGGCGGTGCTCGAGGAGAGGCCGGGCACGTGGCGGTCGGACCTCGCGGTGCTCGCCGCCACGGCGGGGGCGCTGGTCGGCAGGCGCTGCTACGCTCGGGTGGAGCTCGACGAGGTGCGGGCGAGGACGGCCGCCGATGAAGGAAGGCATGACTGAGGGACGACGCCTGGTGGCAGCGCGGTGTGGGCGCGGCCGCGTGGCCGCGGTCGGAGGCGGTGTGGGCCGCGTCTCGATCCCGCGCGGGGGACCGCATGGCTGAGGATCGGCGCGACGACGGGCCCGCGGGGCGCCGGAGCGCCGGCGGCGCTGCGGCTGCGGGTCGTGAGGTCGTGACGACCCGCGAGGGAAGGCCCTTCGGGCGGCGGGCGACGGACCGCCTCGCCGAGCCGCCCGGGCGGCCGGAGGGCGTGCCCTGGCAGCGGCTGATGAACCGGCCGGGGCAGTTCGTGCTCGACCTCGCGGTGCTGTCGGCGGCCTTCGTGCTGTCCTACCTGCTGCGCTTCGAGTTCGCGCCGCCGGCGCGCGAGCTGCACGCCATGGCGGTGCAGCTGCCGCTGGTGCTGCTGCTGCAGCTCGGGGCGATGCAGGTCTTCGGCATCTACGCCTTCGTCTGGCGCTACATCGGCATGGCGGAGGTCGGCGCCTTCCTCAGGGCCGCGTGGTGGTCGCTGCTGCCGCTGGTGATCGCGCGGCTCGGCCTGCCGGACGGCTTCCAGCAGTGGCGGGTGCCGCTGTCGATCATCCTCATGACCACGGTCTTCGGCTTCGGCGGGGTGCTCGGCCTGCGGGTGCTGCGGCGCGCGCTCTACGAGCGCTTCGAGAAGGTGAGCCGGCGGCAGGTCGGGGGCGGCAGGAGCGGGCTGGCGAAGCCGGTGCTGCTGGTGGGGGCGGGACGGGCCGGGGTGCAGGCGGCGCGCGAGATCGCGGGTCGCGGCGACCTCGGGCTCGACATCCGGGGCTTCGTGGACGACGACCCCGAGAAGCGGGGCACGGTCATCCACGGCATCAAGGTGATCGGCACCACCGCCGACATCCCGCGCCTGGCGCGCGAGCTCGGCATCCACCACGTGGTGATCACCATCGCGCAGGCCGCGCGGGCGGACATCCGCCGCATCGTCGACATCTGCGAGAGCGTGCCGGTGAAGGCGCAGATCATCCCGGGGCTGTACCAGATCCTGAGCGGCGCGGTGGAGATCAGCCGCATCCGCGACGTCGAGATCGAGGACCTGCTGGGCCGCGAGCCGGTGGTCCTCGACGAGGAGCTGCTGCGGTCCTTCATCGCCGGCACGACGGTGATGGTGACCGGCGCGGGGGGCTCGATCGGCGCCGAGCTCGCGCGCCAGGCGGCGCGCTTCGGCGCGGGCGCCCTGCTGCTGGTGGAGCGCGCGGAGTTCGCGCTCTTCGACATCGACCGCGAGCTGCGGGGGCGCTTCCCGGAGCTGCCGATCGTGCCGCTCGTGGCGGACGTCGGCGACCGCGGGCTGATGGCGGGGCTGCTCGCGCGCCACCGGCCGGCGGTGGTGCTGCACGCCGCCGCCCACAAGCACGTGCCGATGATGGAGTCGAACCCGATCGAGGCGGTCCGGAACAACCTGCTCGCGAGCCGGTCGCTCGGCGAGGCGGCGGGCGAGGCGGGCGTCGAGGCCTTCATCCTGATCTCGACCGACAAGGCGGTGCGGCCGTCGTCGGTGATGGGCGCCTCCAAGCGCGCGGCCGAGCTCGCGGTGCAGGACCTGCAGGGGCGGTATCGGACGCGCTTCGTGTCGGTGCGCTTCGGCAACGTGCTCGGCTCGGCGGGCTCGGTGATCCCGACCTTCCGCGAGCAGATCCTGGCCGGCGGGCCGGTCACCGTCACCCACCCCGACATGGTGCGCTACTTCATGACCATCCCCGAGGCGGCGCAGCTGGTGCTGCAGGCGGGGGCGATGGGGGAGGGCGGCGAGATCTTCGTCCTCGACATGGGCGAGCCGGTGCGCATCCTCGACCTCGCCAAGGACATGATCGCGCTCTTCGGATTGAAGCCCTACGAGGACGTCGACATCGTCTTCTCGGGCGTGCGGCCGGGCGAGAAGCTGTTCGAGGAGCTGCAGGTCGAGGGCGAGCACCTGAGCCGGACGCGGCACCCGAAGATCTACATCGGCAAGCTCGCGAGCTACGAGCCCGCGAAGGTCGCGGCGGGGCTCGAGCGCTTCCGCGAGCTCGCCGAGCTGGGCAGAGAGCAGGAGCTGCGGCGGTATTTCAACGAGTTCCTGCCCGAGGCGAGAGTGGGGGAATGACTGAGGAATTCGGAATTCGGAATTCGGAATTCGGAATGAGGAATTCGGAATGAGGAATTCCCACCCGGCCACCCAGGAGAGATTTCGGATTTCGGATTTCGGATTTCGGATTTTCCCCTCCGCCCGCCCGGCCCTTGTCATTCTGAGCGAGCGGAGGCGAGTACCTTCCTCTGTCATTCTGAGCGAGCGGAGGCGCGCAGCGCCGGAGCGA
>JALOKS010000101.1 GCA_025456385.1 Thermoanaerobaculales bacterium
GCCCACCGCGCCGGCCGCTGCGAGCAGCAGCGGCAGCGCGACGCCTACCACAGAGAAACCACGCGTCGTGGGGATCGCTTTCATCGGCGAAGGGTAGCACTCCCCCGACGCCGGGCTCGACCCGCGCCCGTGTCCGTGCCCGGTCCGAAAATCCGAAATCCGAAATCCGAAATCCGAAATCAGCGCCTGTCCATCCGACCGCTGACCGTCGAACCTCGCCTACGCGCTCGCCCGCCCGCGCTGCTGCAGGCCGTCGCCGATCAACGCCAGGCTGACGACCAGGGCGGTGATCGCGAGGCCGGGGAAGACCGACAGCCACCAGCCCTCGCGACCATCACCCGCTGGCCGTCGGCGACCATCGCCCCCCAGCTCGGCAGGTCCGCCGGCAGGCCGAGGCCGAGGAAGGAGAGCGTCGCCTCGGCGAGCACCAGGCCCCCCATCGCCAGCGCGGTGTCCTGGGCCACCGGGCCCTTGAGGTTGGGCAGGTAGTGGAGGGCCCAGATGCGCAGCGGCCGCGTGCCGGCGACGCGGGCCGCCTGGATGAAGCTGCGGCCGGCGAGCGACAGCACCTGACCGCGGACCAGCCGGGCGAGGCCCATCCAGGAGCTCAGACCGAGCACGAGCACCAGCAGCGCTGGCCCGGGTCTGAAGAGAGCCGAGGCCAGGATCAGGAGCAGCAGGATGGGGAAGGCGAGGAGGGCGTCGGTCAGGCGCATCAGCACCGCGTCGACGAGGCGGCCGCCGGTGGCGGCGGCGAGGCCGACCCCGAGGCCGACGAGAAGCGCGACCGCGACGCCGAGGGCGGCGACCGCGAGCGACAGCCTCCCGCCCCGCAGCAGCCGCGGCAGCACGTCGCGGCCGAAGCGGTCGGAGCCGAGCCAGAGCCGCAGCCGCCGCTCGGCGACGACCCGCCGGGCCTTCACGCGCGTCACCCCGCCCGGACCGTGCACGGCCCAGGTGTCGTCCTCGCGCTCGACGCGGGGCGACATCAGGGTCTGCCGGTTGTCGAGGATGAGCGCCGTCACCACGGTGCCGGGGGGCAGCAGGGCGGCGTTGCGGGGGTCGCCGTCCCCCGAGGCGGGCAGCAGGGCCGGCCCGAGGAGGCAGGCCGCGAGCAGGGCGGCGAGGATGGCGAGGCCTGCCGCCAGGCTGCGGTGCGGCCTCACGAGGGCCTCCGCGCCCGCGGGTCGACGACCGCGTAGAGGAGATCGGCGACCAGGTTGCCGAGGATGACCGCGACGGCGCCGACGAGGGTGGCCCCGAGGACGAGCGGGACGTCGCGGGCGCGGGCGGCGTTGAAGGCGACCTGGCCCATGCCCGGCCAGGAGAACACCGTCTCGACCACGACCGAGCCCGAGACCAGGATCGGCAGCGACAGCCCGATCAGGGTCACGACCGGCAGCAGCGCGGGGCGCAACGCGTGCACCCAGAGGAGACGGGACTCGCTCAGGCCGCGGGCGCGGGCAGCGAGCAGGTAGCGCGAGGCCCGCACGTCGAGCAGGGCGGCGCGCAGGTAGCGCGCGGTGCCGGCGGCGCCGACGAGGCCGAGGCAGAGCGCCGGCAGCAGGAGGTGGCGGGCCGCGTCGATGGCGCGGGAGACGGCGCCGAGGCCCGCCGCGTCGGTCGAGCGCATGTGCGAGGGCGGCAGCCAGCCGAGGCCGATACTGAAGACCAGGATCAGCATGCCGGCGAGCCAGAAGGAGGGCACCCCCGAAACGCCGAGGCTGAGCACGCTGATGACCCGGTCCGCCCAGCCGTGCGGGCGCCGGGTCGAGGCGAGCGCCAGCGCGAGACCGAGGCCGAGGGTGATCGCGAGGCCGGCCCCGCCGAGGACCATGGTCGGAGGCAGCGCCTCGGCGATCACGCGGGCGACCGGCTTGCGGTACATGAAGGAGGTGCCGAGGTCGCCGCTGAGCGCCGCCTTCAGCCAGCTCCCGTACTGCGCGAGCGGCGGCCGGTCGAGGCCGAAGTGGCTGCGGGCGGCGGCGCGGCCCGCCGGCGACAGGCGCGGGTTGTCGATGGCGTCGGCGTAGGTTCCCGGCGCCGCCTGCAGGACCACGAAGCTGAGGGTGAGGACGAGCCACACCAGCGGCACGAGGGCGAGCATTCGCCTCGATACCAGTCGCATCATGTCGAGAGCCCCGAGAGGCGAGAGGTCATGGGGAGATTATAGGGGTTTGCTGGGGCCCGTTCAGATTGAATTTTGAATTTTGAATTTTCAATTTTGAGTTTCGAGTGGTCCCCCACCCGCCCCTCACACCACCGGGAGGATGGACAGGAATTCAAAATTCAAAATTCAAAATTCAAAACTCAGAGCCGCGCTTCTCTGCTCACGGCGCGAGCTCCCACTCCCTGATATTGAAGAAGATGGAAGCGGCGTTGATGTCGGCGCCGCGCAGCCGCGAGCTGTGGGCGACGAGGCGGGTGTTCTCGACCAGGAAGAGGTAGGGCTGGTCGGCGACGATGAGCTCCTGGATGCGGTCGAGCAGCGGCTTCTGAGCGGCGAAGTCGGGCGCCGCGTCGACCTCGGCGAGCAGGCGGTCGACCTCGGGGTTGGCGTAGCGGCCGTAGTTGAAGCTGGGCTCGCCCGGGAGGACGGAGTGCCAGATCCCGGCGAGGTCGATCTGGGTCGGCTCGACCCAGCGGTTGACGAAGGCGTCGAAGTCGCCCGCGTCCATCCGCGCCTGCAGGGCTCCCCACTCGACGAAGCGCGGCGTGACGGTGACGCCGATGCGCGCGAGGTCGCGCTCGATCATCAGCACGACGTCCTGCCGGGTGTCGCTCTCCGCCGGTGCGAGGAGCTCGAAGGCGAGCGGGGCGCCGTCGCGGTCGAGGACGCCGTCGCCGTCGCGGTCCTGCCAGCCGGCCTCGGCGAGCAGCCGCGCCGCGGCCGCGGGCTCGAAGGGCACCGGCTCGAGGGCGCCGTTGAAGGCCCACATCGAGGACAGCACCGGCCCGAGAGAGAGCAGCGCGAAGCCGTCGTAGACGACCTCGATGAGAGCCTCGCGGTCGACCGCCATGGCGAGGGCGCGGCGCAGCCGCGGGTCGTCGAAGGGCGGCCGCGCCAGGTTCCAGCAGACGTGGGTGTAGGAGCGGTCGGCGAAGACCGTGAGGTCGATGCCGGCCGCCGCCTGCAGTCGGGCGGCGTCCGCGGGCGCGACGCCGCCCGCGAGGTGCACCGAGCCCGCGAGCAGCTGGTTGACGAGGTTGGTCGACGAAGGCACGATCCGGAACACCAGGCGCGGGATGCGCGGCCCGTGCCCCGCCGCGGCACCCGGGTTCGCCTCGAGGACGATCTCCTGCTGCGGGGTGTGGCCCGCGGGCCGGTAGGGCCCCGCCGCGAGCACTCGGGGCAGCCAGTCGGTGTCCTGCCACTGCTCGAGGGGGATCCCGCGCCAGGCGTGCGCGGGCACGATGGGCCCGTCGTTGACGTCCATCAGCTGGTAGGGGTAGCGGCGGTTGAACTCGTAGCGCACGGTGCGGGCGTCGACGGCCTCGACCCGCGTGATCGCATCGGTGATGTCGCCCCACGCCCAGCCGAGCTCCTCCGAGCTCTGCACCTGCCAGCTGAACACCAGGTCCTCTGCGCTCACCGGCACGCCGTCGCTCCAGACCGCGTCCTCGCGCAGGTGGAAGGTCAGGGAAAGCCCGTCCTCGGAATGCTCCCAGGAGGCGGCGAGGGAGGGGGCGAAGGTCGGCGGGTGCAGCTGGTAGTCGGGCTGCTCGACCGCCAGCGACGGGTAGACGAGAGCCAGGATCTCCTCGTCGTGCGCGTCCCCGGCCAGGTAGGGGTTCCAGCTCGAAAGGTCGGCGGCGAGGCCGATGACGAGGGTCTCGGCCGGGGCGGCTTCGCGCCCGCCGGACGGCCCGCAGGCTGCGGCGAGGAGCGCCGCCGCGAGAACGAGCGGAGCTGTGGGTTTCATGGCGTCATCGTAGCAGCCGCATGCACACCCGGCCCCGATCGGCGGCGCCGAGCTCGATGGAGATCGGTCCCTCCCTGGCGTCGTGGGTGAGGAGAGGGGCGGAGGGCTCGTGCCGCCGGCTTCCGGACCGGCGTGTACAATCCGCGTCCTGGGGAGGACAGCATGGCCAAGCTGGCGTTGATCTCGGTTTCGGACAAGACCGGTCTCGACGGGCTCGGCCGCGCGCTCACCGACCTCGGGTGGACCCTGGTCTCGACGGGCGGCACCGCCTGGACCCTCAGCCGCGCCGGCTGCGAGGTGGTCGAGGTCTGCGACCACACGGGCTTTCCGGAGATCCTCGACGGCCGGGTCAAGACCCTGCACCCGAAGGTCTTCTCCGGCATCCTCGCCGCGCCGACGCCGGCGCACGAGGCGGAGCTCGCGAAGCTGCACATCCCCCCGGTCGACCTGGTGGTCGTCAACCTCTACCCCTTCCGCGAGACGGTGGCGCGGGATGGGGTGGGCCTCGACGAGGCGGTGGAGCAGATCGACATCGGCGGGCCGAGCCTGGTGCGGGCGGCGGCCAAGAACCACGCCCGGGTGACGGTCGTGGTCGACCCCGCCGACTACGAGGCGGTGGTCGACGAGCTGCGCTCCGGTGGCGTCGGCGCGGCGACCCGGCGACGGCTCGCGGTCAAGGCCTTCCGCCACACCGCGGCCTACGACGCGGCGATCGTCGCCGCCCTGCCGCGGCTGATGGGGGACGCCGAGCGCTCGCCGGCCGCGGCCGCCGCGGAGGCCCTGCTCGCCGCCGAGGAGGTCGCGCTGCGCTACGGCGAGAACCCGCACCAGTGGGGGGTGCTGGCGCGCCGGGTGCCCGCAGCCGGGCTCGCCGGGGCCCGCCAGCTGCAGGGCAAGGAGCTCTCGTACAACAACCTCGGCGACGCCACCGGCGCCTGGCGCCTGGTCTGGGACCTGCCGGCGGCCGGGGCGGCGATCATCAAGCACGCGAACCCCTGCGGGGTCGGCCTCGACGACTCGATGGCCGAGGCCTTCCTCAAGGCGCGCGCGACCGACCCGGTGTCGGCCTTCGGGGGCGTGATCGCCGCCAACCGCGCGGTCGACCGCGCCTTCGCCGAGGCGGTCGTGGACCAGTTCGCCGAGGTCGTGGTCGCGCCGGGCTACGACGCTGCGGCGCGCGAGGTCCTCGCCCGCAAGAAGAACCTGCGGGTCCTCGAGGCGGGGCCGGCGGCCGGCCGCACCGTGGCGCTGCGCGACATCGACGGCGGCTTCCTGCTGCAGCAGCCCGACGCGGGTTGGGAGGGCGAGGGGCGCGAGACGGTCACGCGGCGCGCGCCGACTCCGGACGAGACGCGCGCGCTCGAGCTCGCGTGGCGGGTGGTCAAGCACGTGAGCTCGAACGCGATCGTGGTCGGCCTCGGCGACCGCCTGCTCGGCATCGGTGCGGGTCAGATGAGCCGGGTCGACGCCGCCCGCATCGCGGTCGCCAAGGCCGTGGAGCTGGGCCACGAGCTCGCGGGCTCGGTGGCCGCGTCGGATGCCTTCTTTCCCTTCCCCGACGGCGTCGAGGCGCTGCACGCCGCCGGCGTACGGGCGGTCATCCAGCCCGGGGGCTCGATCCGCGACCAGGAGGTCACCGCCGCCTGCGACCGCCTCGGGATGGCGATGGTGTTCACCGGGCGCCGCCACTTCCGGCACTGACGGTGGACCCGATTCCGATTCCGGTTTAGCATGCCGGGAAGGCAGATCGGATGGCGCAGCCGGGAGGCGGGATGGCGCGGTCAAAAGGACACGAAATCGTGCTCCGGTATCGGGACGGCACTCTCTCCCGCTGCGTGCTGGCGCGCGAGTTCACGCCCCTGGACTTCGCGGTCGAGGCCGAGTGCGACAGCGGCGAGCTCCTGCGCGTCAACATCTCCGACCTCAAAGCCGTGTTCTTCCTCAAGGACCCGCGGCGGCGCCAGGCCGAGATGGAGCTGGGCACGATGGTCGATCAGCCGCCGGCGGGTGCGCCCGCGCGGGTGGAATTCTTCGACGGCGAGATCATCCACGGCGTGGTGCACGAGTACCGGATGGAGGACAGCGGCTTCTTCCTCTACCCGACCTCGCCGGAGAGCAACAACGAGCTCGTCTTCGTGGTCGCCCGCGCGATCAACACCCTCAGCCTCGAGGGCTGAGGCCGCCGCCATGCTCCGGCCGTTCCGCGTCGCCGCCGCTCTGGCCGCCGCCCTGCTCGGCGGCGCCGGGCTCGCGGGAGCGGCGGGCATGGACCTCCTCGAGGCCCTGGGCGCGGCGCTGCGCGGTGCCGCGGCCTGGCAGGCCGACTACACGCAGGAGTACGTGGCCGCCGGCATGACGGCGGGGGAGGAGGTCGCCGGCGTGGTGACGGTGGCCTGGCCCGACCGGGCGCTGTTCGCCGGCGGCGTCCCGCCGTCGCAGCTGATGGGCCTCGAAGGCCGGGTCGTGCGCCTCCTCGACCTCGAGGTCCCGAGCTGCGACGAGCACGTCCTCGGCGACGACGAGTGGGCGCGGGTGCCGCTCGCCGCCGTGCTCGACCCGCGCGGCGCGGTCGAGCGCTTCACGGTGCTCGACCACGGGGAGCGCGGCTTCGCGCTGGTGCCGCGCGAGCCGGGCGGCGTCGCCCGGGTCGAGGTCAGCCTCGACGGCCGCGACCTGCCGGCCGAGGTCGTGGTCGTCGACCCGCAGGGGGCCGTCAACCGCCTGCGCTTCGGCGGCTGGCGGGCGGCCGCGGGCCCTCCCGACGGGCGCTGGCTGCCGGAGCCGCCGCGCGGCCTCGACTGCGTGCGCGACTAGCTCGAGCAAAATTTTGAATTTTGAATTTTGAATTTTTCTCTTGGCCCTTTTTCGTCGGGCCGCCACCGACACTCAACAGACAGCGGGGGCGATACGGTATGAAATCTCTGCCGCTTCGCGCCCTTGGCGTCTTTGCGGTAATCCCGGGGGGGGTGGGCGGAATTCCGAATTCCGAATTCCGAATTTTGAAATGCCCGCCCTCTACATTCCCCGATCGAGCAGGATCTCGCTGGCGAGCAGCAGGGAGTCGCGCTCGCTGCCCTTCGGGAAGCTCTCGGCCTCGTGCGCCGCGCGGGCGGCGAAGTCGCGCGCCCGGCGCCGGACCTCGTCGAGCACGCCGGAGGTGCGCACCATCTCCAGCACCTCGGTCTCCGAGATCGCCTCGAAGGTGCCGCTGCTGACCACCTCGCCGAGGCGCCGGCGGGTGCGCGGGTCGAGCCGCGGGAGGAGCAGGATGATCGGCAGGGTCACCCGGCCTTCGCGGAGGTCGGCCATCACCGGCTTGCCGAGGTCGGCGCGGGCGGCGGTGAAGTCGAGCATGTCGTCGACGAGCTGGAAGGAGACGCCGACGCTGCGGCCGAAGGCCAGCAGGCGCTCGGTGAGGTGGAGGGTCGCCGGCTGGAAGAGGGCCGGCAGGGCGCAGGCGGCGGCGAAGAGCTCGGCCGTCTTGCGCTGGCTGATGTCCATGTAGATGCCTTCGTCGACATCGATCCGGCCGCGGATGCGATCGGCGAGGATCTCGCCCTCGGTCATGCGCAGGGTCGCCGTGGTCAGGAGGCGCATGACGTCGACGTCGCCGAGCTCCAGGCAGAGGTCCATGGTGCGGGTGTAGAGCCAGTCGCCGACCAGCACCGAGGTCTGGTTGCCCCAGCGGGTGTTGGCGGTGGCGTGGCCGCGGCGGAGATCCGAGCCGTCGATGATGTCATCGTGGATCAGAGTCGCGGTGTGGATCATCTCCACCACGGCGGCGTAGCGCACGTCGCGCTCGCCGTGGTAGCCCAGCATGCGGCTGACGAGCAGCACGAGGGCCGGCCGCAGACGCTTGCCGCCGCTCGCCAGGACGTAGGTCGCGACCTCCCGCACCATCGGCTCGGCGCGGCTGAACTCGCGCTCGAAGAAGTTCTCGACCTGGTCGAGGCGGTCCATGACGGGGCCGAAGACCTGCCGGATCTGCCGCGCCTGGTTGAGGGACTTCACGTTGGCCCGCACCCGCGGAGGATAGCACGGAGGAGGAATGCGGAATGACGAATTCGGAATTCGGAACTCCGGACCGAGAACTGAGAATCCGGTGTGTGAAACCGAGGTGGGCGAGCAGGCTCTCAGCCGTAGGCGGCGAGCAGACGGCCCAGAGATGTGCGCGCTTTTTCGGCGTGGGGATTCGCCGGATCGCGAGTGCAGATTGAAATGACCTTGCGGTAGCAATCGACGGCCGCCATTTCGTCCGAACGGCAGTGCTGCCGCAGGTGACCTTTCATCAACCACGCCTCGGTGTTGTGCGGATCCACCGAAAGAATTCGGTCGAGAAAGATCTCGGCGACGTCCCAGCGTTCCTCGGAGATCGCGCGGGCGGCATGCGAGCGGTAGACGCGGATCCTGGTCGCATTCGCGCCGTTTTCACGTCGCGATTCGCCACCGAAAATGCTCAATATCTTCGTCATCTCGAGCTCAAGAATGAAGCAGATCGGAACCGATGTCAAGAT
>JALOKS010000419.1 GCA_025456385.1 Thermoanaerobaculales bacterium
GGGTGGGCGGGCCTCGTATCTCGTATCTCGTATCTGGCTGGGTGGGCGGGCGGATCTCGTATCTCGTATCTCGTATCTGGCTGGGCGGGTGGGCGGGCCTCGTATCTCGTATCTCGTATCTGGCTGGGTGGGCGGGCGGATCTCGTATCTCGTATCTGGCCGGCTGGGCGGGTGGGCCGGCTACCGTCCGTTCATGCGCGCGATCTTGCGCCCGATGAGGAGCGCCATCTCGAGCGACTGCTCGTAGTTGAGCCGCGGATCGACCCACGACTCGTAGGCCCGCTCGAGGTCGACCTCGGTCAGGCCGCGGGCCCCGGCTCGAGCTCGGAGAGGATGCTGTCGAAGCGCCGGGTCTTGCGCCCGTTGCTCGTCGTCTCGGTGTTGCCGTGCATCGGGTCGCAGCACCACAGCACGCGGCGCCCGGTCCGCGCGACGGCCTCGATCAGGGGCGGCAGCCGCTCGGCCACCGCGCCGTGCCCCATGCGGTGGATGAGGGTGACGCGCCCGGGCTCGCGCCCGGGGTCGAGCGTGTCGAGCAGGGCGAGCAGCCAGTCGGCGGTCATCGCCGGGCCGACCTTGACTCCGATCGGGTTGCGGATGCCGCGGAAGTACTCGGCGTGCGCCCCGCCGGGATCCGCCGTGCGGGCGCCGAGCCACGGGAAGTGGGTGCCGAGGTTGTACCAGCCGTCGCGGCGCGGGACCCGGCGGGTCTGCGCCTGCTCGTAGGGCAGCAGCAGGCCCTCGTGGCTGGTGAAGAAGTCGACCCGGCTGATCTCCCCCGGTTGGACCCCGGCCAGCGTCTCCATGAAGCGCAGAGAGTCGGAGATCGCCTCCACGGTCCGCTGGTAGTCGCGGGCGCGCGGCGAGTGGGCGACGAACTCGAGGTCCCAGTACTCGGGGTGGTGGAGGTCCGCGAAGCCGCCGTCGACCAGCGAGCGGATGAAGTTGAGGGTCATCGCGGCGTGCTCGTGGCCGCGCAGCATGCGCTCCGGGTCGGGCACCCGGCCGGTGGCGGTGAAGGCACGGTCGTTGATGAGCTCGCCGCGGTAGCTCGGCAGCTCGACGCCGTCGCGGACCTCGGTGTCGGCGCTGCGCGGCTTCGCGTACTGGCCGGCGAAGCGGCCGACCCGGATGATGCGGCGTTTGAGCCCGTGCGTCAGGACGAGGCTCATCTGCAGCAGGATCTTCAGCTTGTTGGTGATGGTCGGGGCGCTGCACTGGTCGAAGCGTTCCGAGCAGGCCCCGCCCTGGAGCAGGAAGCGGCGCCCCTCCGCCGCTTCCGCGAGCTGCGCGCGGAGCCGCTCCACCTCCCACGAGGTGACCAGGGGCGGCAGCCGGCCGAGCCGCGCCACCGCATCCTCGAGCCGACCCGGGTCCGGGTAGCGCGGCTGCTGCGCCGCCGGCAGATGCTGCCACGAGGAGGGGCTCCACTCCGACATAAGGGGCGGATTCTACCTCAACCACGCCGCCGGACACGGCCGGGGGCGGCGGCCCGGGCTTGACACGATAGAAGTTGTAATATACAAGTATCTCGATGGCATCCGCGCCCCCCTGCCCCACCGACCGTCAGGCCCGCCGCCTGCAGGCGGACATCCGGGCCATGGTGCGCCGCTTCTCCCTCGCCGAGCGCGCGGACGTGAGCTGCTGCGGCATGACCGTCGCCCAGGCCGCGACCCTGCAGGCGCTGCGGACGGAGGACCTGCGGCTCGGCGAGCTCGCGCGGCGGCTCGGCATCGCGGCCAGCACGCTGACCCGCAACCTCGCGCGCCTCGAGGAGCGGGGCCTCGTCCGCAGGATCGGCGACCCCGGGGACCGCCGGGCGAGCCGGGTCGGCCTGACCGCGTCGGGGCGCCGCGCGGCCGCCGAGGTCGAGCGGCAGGACGAGGGCTTCGCCCGCGCGGTGCTCGGCGAGCTGCCGCCGGGTTCGGTGGAGCAGACCCTGGCCGTCTTCTCCGGGCTGCTGGCGGCGATCCGGCGGGCGAGCGAGGCCTGCTGCCCCGGCGCCTACGACCACCTCTGCCCCGACCCGAACGAGGAGGACCACATGGCCACCCCTGAAACCCGCGAGAAGCTCGCGCTCGACGACGCCGAAACCGTGGTGAGCACGGTCCGCGAGCGCTACGCCGGCTTCGCCACTGCGGGCAGCTCGTGCTGCGGCCCGGCGCAGGGCGGAGCGTGCTGCGGGACCGCGAGCGTCGGCGCCGCGGCCCTCGGCTACTCCACGATCGACCTCGACCTCCTCCCTGCGGGGGCCGACCTCGGGCTCGGCTGCGGCGCCCCGCTCCGCCACCTCGGACTGCAACCGGGCGAGACCGTCCTCGACCTCGGCTCCGGCGCCGGCATCGACGTGCTCATCGCGGCCCGCAAGGTCGGTCCGGGCGGCCGCGCCATCGGCGTCGACATGACCCCGGAGATGCTCGCCGCCGCCCGCGCCAACGCGGCCGCGGCCGGGCTCGCGAACGCCGAGTTCCGGAGCGGAAGGCTCGAGGAGCTCCCGATCGAGGCCGCCTCCGTCGATGCGGTGACCAGCAACTGCGTCATCAACCTGGTGCCCGACAAGGGAGCGGTCTTCGCCGAGGTCGCGCGGGTGCTGCGGCCCGGCGGCCGGCTGGTGGTCTCCGACATCGTGCTCGACGGCGAGCTGCCGGCGGCGGTCCGCGATGACCTGCTCGCCTGGGTCGGCTGCGTCGCCGGCGCCGAGCGGCGCGAGCGCTACTTCGAGCTGCTCGCCGCGGCCGGCCTCGGCGAGGTCGAGGTCCTGCAGGACGTCGACTACCTCGCGCTGAGCGAGCGCGCGGCGCCCGACGCCGTC
>JALOKS010000420.1 GCA_025456385.1 Thermoanaerobaculales bacterium
ATTTCCCGCCCCCACCCCCCTCCCTCCCGCCCTCGGAAAACCGGGCGTGCTGCGCTCGCCCGGTTTTCCGAGGGGTGGGGGACATCTCGTGACCTCGCGCCGGATTTTGTTCCCGACCTCGGCGGTCGTTAGGCGCTGATTCAAGCCCTTCTCGCGGCGGTCCGCTGCGAAGTTGGGGGCCCGGAAATCCGAAATCCGAAATTCGAAATTCGAAATGGGCGGGCGGGCGGAGTTCCTCATTCCGAATTCGCTCCTATGCTAGCGTTCCCCCGTGCTCCCCGTCGTTCTCCTGACCGACTTCGGCAACGCCGACCACTACCTCGGGGTGCTGCACGCGGTGCTCGAGCGCGAGGCGCCGGGGGTGGTGCGGATCGACCTCGGGCACGAGGTGCCGGCCGGCGACGTCTGGACGGCTTCCTTCCTGCTGCGCTGCGCGTGGCCCCACCTGCCGGCGGGCTGCGTGGTGCTGGCGGTCGTCGACCCCGGGGTCGGCGGCGCCCGGCGCGCGCTGGCGGTGCGGCTCGGCGGGCGCGTCGTGGTCGGCCCGGACAACGGCCTCGTGGCGGCGGTCGGCCCGGCCGACGACGCGGTCGAGCTCGCGGCGGAGGCGATGCGCCTGCCTGCGCCCTCGCCGACCTTCCACGGCCGCGACCTCTTCGCGCCGGCGGCCGCGCGTCTCGCCGCCGGCGCCGCCCCCGCCGCGCTCGGCCGCGGGGTCGCGCCGGCCTCGCTCGTCCCCTGCCCGCTGCCGGAGCCGCGGCGGACGGCCGAAGGCCTCGAGGGCGTCGTCCTGCACGTCGACCGCTTCGGCAACCTCGTCAGCAACCTCCGCCCCGCCGAGCGCGGGGCCGCGATCGAGCTCGGCGGACGGCGCCTGCGCCGGGTCCGCACCTACGCCGAGGCGGCGCCCGGCGAGCTGGTCGTGCTGGAGGGCTCCTCCGGCTACCTCGAGCTCGCGGTCAACGGCGCGTCGGCCGCCGCGGCCACCGGCCTTCGAAATCCGAAATCCGAAATGGGTGGGGGGCGGTCATGAGCTACGGTTGGGAAGGAACGAAGGTGCGGCTCGTGCCGCTCGACCGGGAGAAGCACCTCGAGAACGCGCTGCGCTGGTTCAACGACCCCGAGGTGACCCGGTGGCTGGAAACCGGCGACTGGCCGCTGACGCGCGGCGCCGAGGAGGAGTTCTTCCGCAGCACCGAACGCCAGGATCGCTCGGCGGTGCAGTTCGCGGTCGAGAGCCTGCAGGGCGAGCACGTGGGCTTCTCGGGGCTGCGCTCGATCGACTGGCAGAGCCGGGTCGCGGTCTCGGGCTCGGTCATCGGCCGCAAGGATCTGTGGGGCCGGGGCTTCGGCGGCGACGCCGCCGCCGTCCGCAACCGCTACGCCTTCGAGGTCCTCGGCCTGCGGCTCCTGGTCGCTTCGGTCATCGCCGACAACGCCGCCTCGCTCGCGATGCTCGCGAAGTCCGGCTACAGGGAGGTCGGGCGGGTGCCGGAGCGCTACTGGAAGCGCGGGGCCTGGCGCGACCAGGTGCTGCTGGCGCTGCGGCAGAACGGGTGACGGCCGGGGGCGGCGCAGTCCTCAGCGCCAGGGATGCCAGGCTCGCGCGGACCGCGCGCTCGTTGGCGCCCCGGGAGCGGGCGGCGCCGTCAACTTCGTGGGAGCTCAGGCCGACCCGGCGCCCGCGAGGTGGGTACCTCGCAGGCGAGCCGCTCAGGGCGCCGGCGGCACGCCGTTCGGCGCTCGGACCAGGTCCTCGCCCGCGATGTCCTCCCAGGAGTAGTAGTGGAAGGTCCGGTTGTCGGACATGGCCACGAACAGCCCCGCCGGGAAGCGCGGGCCGAGAGCCGCGCTGCTCACCTCGGAGCCGTCGCTCTCGTTGGTCGAGACCCTGACCACCTTCAGCAGCCGGTGGTCGTGGGGCGCACCGGGCTCGCCCTCGCGCCTGAAGATCCGGAAGGCGTTGGCCTGCTGGTCGGAGACCAGGATGTAGCCGGTGCCGCCGTCAATCGCGTAGATCGAGATGCCCTCGCACTGGTCGGCGAAGCCCTCGGTGCCGAAGAGCGCGAGCTCGAGGTTCGCGTCGGGAGCGTCGGGGTCCGCCGGGTACTTCCTGACGCCGGTCAGCTCGTCCGAGTAGTAGATGAAGCCCAGCGCGTCGTCGACCGCCACCGACTCGATCTCGCCGAGCTCGGCCACGCCCTCGTCCATGCTCGTGGCGTCGCTGAAGGTCCCGAACTCGCGCACCTTGGTGCCCGTGACGCGGCCGCTGCCGTCGTCCTCGAGCCGGTACTGCCAGAGGTAGGAGCCGGAGGGTCCGGTCTTGCGGCTGACGACCGCGAACACGGCGCCGTCGGACGGACGCTTGTAGAGCGCGATCCCCATCGGCAGGGCTGCGTCGCCGGTCTCGCCCTCGAAGACCGGGATGCCGCCGTCGTCGACCGGCGTCATCTCCGGCAGGCGCAGCACCCGCAGGAGGCGCACCGGGCGGTCGGTGGCGACGGCGATGTCGACCGCCTCGCCGCCGAGCATGAAGCCGTACTCGACGTCGACGTTGTTGAAGCGACCGCCGGTGGAGAAGGTCGTGTCCGGGATGATCCTGCCCTCGAGGTCGAAGACGTAGAGCGAGCCTCCCTTGTCGGTGCCGACGACGAGGCTCTGCGACGGGTCCTCCGGGTTGACCCAGATCGCCGGGTCGTCGGAGTCGACGGCCACCGCTTCGGTGACGACAACCGGCTGCAGGGCCTCCGACGTGGGGCCGGTGGCCGCCGGCCGGACGGCACCCCCAGTGGTGAGCCGCGCGCATCCAGCCGCGGCTGCGATCACGGCGACGAGCAGCAGGGTGCGCGGAAGGCCGCCGCATGGCCGGCCGTGAGACTGTCGCTGAGGGTTCAAGAGCATGTCGGGTATCTCCTCGATGGGGTGAGCTGATGACGCGGTGCCGTCATGATACCTGCTTCCGGTGGGAGGTCGAGCCCGAGTCCGCAGTCGGCGGGGACGGGCTGCTGCGAGGTGCCGGTGGAGGGCTGAGGGCACAGGCTCTCAGGGGGAGCAGAGGTCGAGATTTCGAAATTCGAAATCCGAAATTCGAAATCGAGTCTAGGATGATCCGGTGGAACTGGACCCTTCTTTCGAAGACGTCCTCGCCGCGGCGGAGCGCATCCGCGGTTTCGTGCACCGCACGCCGGTGATGAGCTCGTCTGCGATCGACGGGCTGGCCGGTGCCCGGCTTTCCTTCAAGTGCGAGAACCTGCAGAAGGTCGGCGCCTTCAAGGCCCGCGGCGCGAGCAACGCCGTGCTCGCCCTCGACGAGGCTGCGGCGCGGCGCGGGGTCGCCACCCACTCCTCGGGCAACCACGCGGCGGCGCTGGCGCTCGCCGCGCGGACGCGCGGGATCGCCGCCCACATCGTCATGCCGCGCACCGCGCCGCCGGTCAAGCGCGCCGCGGTCGAG
>JALOKS010000421.1 GCA_025456385.1 Thermoanaerobaculales bacterium
CCCTCGGTCAGCTGGATACCGATCTCCTCCGGCCGCAGCAGCCGCCACAGCGCCGCCTGGTCGTCGAGATCCGGGCAGGCCGGGTAGCCGAAGCTGTAGCGCTTGCCGCGGTAGCGCGCCGCGAAGCGGTCCCTCATGCTCATGTCGGGCGGGTCCGGGGTGCCCCACAGGGCGCGCAGGCGGGCGTGCAGCCACTCCGCCGCGGCCTCCGCGGTCTCCAGGGCGAGGGCCTGGATGGCGTGGCTGGCGAGAAACTCCCCCGCCTCCTTGGCCGCGGTGGCGCGCTCGCGCACCCCCTCCCCCGCTCCGACCACGAAGGCCGCCACCGAGTCGCGCACCCCGTCCCGCGGCGGCAGCTCGAAGAGCGCCAGCCGGTCGCCGTCGGACTCGGCCTCGAAGAAACGCCACACCGCCCTCACCCGCATCCAGGCCGCGACCTCGCTCTTCAGCGCCTCGACCGTCGCCTGCAGGCGCAGCGCGCGCTCGTCGCCGGCCTCGAGGAGGCGCGCGAGGCTGCCGCGCAGTCCGAGGTGCTTGCCGTAGAGCATCTGCGGGTTGAGGTAGCTCCAGATCTCGGCGGGCAGCGGCGGGAGATCGCGGCTGATCGGCCGGGCGCGCGACGGCTCCGTCTCGGCCGCGTCCTCCCGCGCCGCTCGCCCTCCGCCAGCCGGCGCCGGCGCCGCCGCGGCGGCAGCCTCGCCCGCCGCGATCCGCAGCATGGCCTCGAGCCCGGCCATCGCGTCCGCGCAGTAGGTCACCGAACCCCGATAGGCCGGCGCGATCCGCTCGGCGGTGAAGCGTCCCGAGAGCGCGGCGCCGCCGACCAGGACCGGCACCTCGATCCCGGCCGTCGTGAGGTCCTCGACGGTCACCACCATCTGCTGCGCCGACTTGACGAGCAGGCCGGAGAGGCCGATCGCGTCGGGCCGGTGCTCGCGCACCGCCCGCACCAGGGCCTCGGGCGGCACCTTGATGCCGAGGTCGACCACCTCGAAGCCGTTGTTCGAGAAGATGATCTCGACCAGGTTCTTGCCGATGTCGTGGACGTCGCCCTTGACAGTCGCCAGCACTACCCGGCCGCGCGCCGAGCTCGTGCCGGGGGCCATGAAGGTCTCGAGGTGGGACACCGCCGCTTTCATCGCCTCGGCGCTCTGCAGCACCTCGGCGACGATCAGCTGGTTGTCGTTGAAGAGCCGCCCGACCTCCGTCATGCCCGCCATCAGCGGCCCGTTGATGATGTCGAGCGGTGCCGCGCCGGTGGCCAGCTTGCGGTCGAGGTCCTCGCGCAGGCCGCTGCGGCTGCCGTCAATGATGTAGCCCGCGAGGCGATCGTCCAGCGGCCGCTCGGGCCCGGCGGTGGTCTCCCGGCGGGCGCCGCGGAAGTGCTCGGTGATGCGGGCGATGTGGAAGGCGTGGATGGCGGCGCGCTGCGCGGCGTCCTGCGCGCGCCAGTCGGCCGGCGCCCGCGCGAGCCCCGGGTCGACGCCGTCCGCTGCGGCGGGCGGCGAGTTGGCGAGCAGCGCCTCGGCGAGGAGCCGCTCGGCCTCTGGGATCGCGGCGAAGCGCTCGAGCCGCTCGGTGTTGACGATCGCGAGGTCGAGGCCGGCCTTGGTGGCCTGGTAGAGGAAGACCGAGTTGACGATCTCGCGCGCCCGCACCGGCAGGCCGAAGCTGACGTTCGAGATTCCGAGCACCGTCGGGCAGGCGGGCAGCGCCGCCTTGATCAGGCGCAGCCCCTCGATGGTCTCGACCGCGCCGCCGACGTAGCTCTCGTCGCCGCTCGCCGCGGGGAACACGAGGGGGTCGAAGATGATGTCCTGCTCGGGAATGCCGTAGGTGCCGGTCAGGAGGCGGTGGGCGCGGCGGGCGATCGCGAGCTTGCGCTCGCGGCTGAAGGCCTGCGCCTGCTCGGGGTCCTCGTCGATGACGCCGCAGATCACCGCCGCCCCGAAGCGCTTGAGCAGCGGCGCGACCGCCGCGATCCGCTCCTCGCCGTCCTCGAGGTTGACCGAGTTGACGATCGCCTTGCCCTGACAGTAGCCGAGAGCGAGCTCGATGGCCGCCGGGTCGGTCGAGTCGATCATCAGCGGCGCCTTGACCGCCCGCCCGAGCCGCTCGAAGATCTCGCGCACGGCTGCCATCTCGTCGCTCTCGGTCGACTGCAGGCAGACGTCGAGGATCTGGGCGCCGCCCCGGACCTGCCGCCGCGCGATCTCGACCGCCTCGTCCCAGCTGCCGGCCGCCACCAGGTCGCGGAAGGCGCGCGAGCCGATGACGTTGGTGCGCTCGCCCACGAGCAGGGGTCGGTTGTCGGCGCCCGGCTCGACGAGCTCGATGCCGGAGTAGGCGGCGCGGCCCGGCCGGCCGCGGTGGTCGCCGCGCGGGCGCCGGCCCTCGACCGCGGCGGCGAGGGCCGCGATGTGGGCGGCGGTGGTGCCGCAGCAGCCGCCGACGATGTTGAGCCAGCCGCGGTCGGCGAAGCGCTCGAGGGCACGGGCGAGGCTCTCCGGGGTTTCGGGGTAGCGGCCGTCGGCGTCGGGGAGGCCGGCGTTGGGAAAGCACGAGATGGCGCAGCGCGCGCGCTCGTGGAGGCTGCGCAGGTGGTCGGTCATGAACTCGGGCCCGGTGGCGCAGTTGAGGCCGACCGCCAGGGGCTGGGCGTGCTCGATCGAGGCCAGGAAGGCTTCGGCGGCCTGGCCCGCGAGCATCGTGCCCGAGGTTTCGATGGTGCAGGAGAGGACCAGCGGCCGCCGCGTCCCCGCCTCGGCGAAGACCGTCTCGGCCGCGATCACGGCGGCCTTGGTGTTGCGGGTGTCCTGGCAGGTCTCGATGAAGAGCAGGTCGACCCCGCCCTCGAGCAGGCCGCGCATCTGCTCGGCGAAGGTCGCCGTGAGCTCGGCGAAGGTGATCCCGCCGGTGACCGAGATGGCGCGGGTCGTGGGGCCGACCGAGCCGGCGACGAAGCGCGGTCTGGCGGGGGTGGAGAACTCCCCTGCTGCCTGGACCGCGAGCTCGGCGGCGCGCCGGTTGAGGGCCCGCGCCTCGGCGGCGAGGCCGTACTCGGCGAGCACCAGCGGCGTGCCGCCGAAGGTGTCGGTCTCGATGATGTCGGC
>JALOKS010000422.1 GCA_025456385.1 Thermoanaerobaculales bacterium
GGCTCCAGGCCCCAGATGAGCTCGGCGTACTCGCGGATCGCGCGGTCGGAGGAGAAGTAGCCCATGGCGGCGATGTTGCGGATCGCCGCCGCCGCCCACGAGTGGCGGTCGCGGAACAGCTTCTCGGCGCGGTCCTGGGCCTCGACGTAGGGCCGGAAGTCGGCGAGCACCATGTAGCGGTCGCCGTGCTCCATGAGCGAGGTCCAGATGTCGCGCAGGGCGCCGACATCGGGCCCAGCGAAGACGCAGTCGCGCAGGTCGTCCATGACCGAGGCCAGCTCGGGGTCGTTGCGGTAGAGCTCCCACGGCTGGTGGGCGCCGGTGGCGCGCCGCATCTCGACCTCCTCGGCGGTGAGGCCGAAGATGAAGATGTTGTCGTCGCCGACGCGCTCCCGGATCTCGATGTTGGCGCCGTCGAGGGTGCCGATGGTGATGGCGCCGTTCAGGGCGAGCTTCATGTTGCCGGTGCCCGAGGCCTCCATGCCGGCGGTGGAGATCTGCTCCGAGAGGTCGGCGGCGGGGATGATCTTCTCGGCCAGGGTCACCCGGTAGTCCGGCACGAAGACGACGCGCAGGCGGCCGTCGACCTCGCGATCGGAGTTGATGACGGCCGCGACCCCGTTGATGAGGCGGATGATGAGCTTCGCCATGCGGTAGGAGGGTGCGGCCTTGGCGCCGAAGATGAAGCTCCGTGGCAGCACCTCCGCCGTGGGATCGGCCTTGAGCCGCCGGTACAGCAGGATCACGTGCATGATGTTGAGGAGCTGCCGCTTGTACTCGTGCAGGCGCTTGATCTGGACGTCGTAGAGCGAGGCCGGATCGAGGGTGACGCCGGTGAGGAGCTGGAGGGCCGCCGACAGGCTCTGCTTGTTGGCCATCTTGATGGCGAGGAACTCCTCCTGGAAGTCGCGGTCGTCGGCGAGGGGCGCGAGCTGGCTCAGCTGCTCGAGGTCGCGCGGCCAGTCGCCGCCGATGCGCTTCGAGATGGCCGCTGCGAGGCGCGGGTTGCAGGCCAGCAGCCACCGCCGTGGCGTGACGCCGTTGGTGATCGGGACGAACTTCTCGGGCCACAGCGTGGCGAAGTCCTTGACCACCCGCGTCCGCAGCAGCTCGGTGTGGAGCCTGGCGACGCCGTTGACGTGGTGGCTGCCGATGATCGCGAGGTTCGCCATGCTCAGGCGCCGCTCGCCGTCCTCCTGCAGGATCGACACCCGGCGCAGGCCCTGCGGCTTGCCGACGAAGCGGCTGCGGACCGACTCGATGAAGCGGCGGTTGATCTCGTAGATGATCTGCAGGTGGCGCGGCATACCGGGCTCCATGAGCGACACCGGCCAGGTCTCGAGCGCCTCGGGCAGCAGGGTGTGGTTGGTGTAGGCGCAGGTCGCCCGGGTCAGCTCCCAGGCGAGCGTCCAGCGCAGCCCCGCTTCGTCGAGCAGGTAGCGCATCAGCTCGGCGATGGCGAGCGCCGGGTGGGTGTCGTTGAGCTGCAGCGCGACCTTGTCCGGCAGCAGCTCCCAGGCCTCGCCGTGGCGCTGCTTGAAGCGGTTCACGGCGTCCTGGACCGAGCACGCGACCAGGAAGTACTCCTGCATCAGGCGCAGGCGCCGCCCGTCCTCGACGTCGTCGGCGGGGTAGAGGACCCGGTTCACGGCCTCGACGCGCTCCCGCTCCTCGACGGCCTTGACGAAGCCGCCGCGGGAGAAGATCTGGAAGTCGAACTCGGAGGTGGCGCGGGCGTCCCAGAGCCTGAGGGCCAGGGCGGTCTTCGTGCCGTAGCCCGCGACCATGATGTCGTAGGGCACGCCGTAGACCTCGCGCCAGCCCGACCACACGGGCCGGTGCCGCCCGGGCTCGTCGCCGGGCGCCCAGTCGACGTGGCCGCCGAAGCGCACCCGCACCGTGCGGTCGTGGCGCACCACCTCCCACGGGAAGCCCTCCTCGAGCCAGGTGTCGGCCAGCTCGACCTGCCAGCCGCCCTCGAAGGCCTGGCGGAACATGCCGTAGTCGTAGCGCAGGCCGTAGCCGAAAGCGGGGTAGTCGAGCGTGGCGAGGGAGTCGAGGAAGCAGGCCGCGAGGCGGCCGAGGCCGCCGTTGCCGAGGCCGGGGTCGCGCTCCTCCTCGATGATCGTGTCCAGGCTCAGGCCCAGCATCTGCATCGCCTCGCGGGCGGTGTCGAGGAGGCCGGTGGCGATGAGGTTGTTCAGCAGCAGGCGGCCGAGGAGGTACTCCATCGACAGGTAGTGGACGACCTTCGGCCGCGCCTCGTCGTAGCTGCGCCGGGTGAGGATCTCGCGCTCGATCATCGACTCCCGGACCGCGCGGCCGAGCGCGACCAGGTGGTCGACGGCGCGGGCCTGCCGCAGCTCGATTCCGGAGCTGAAGCGCAGGTAGCGCAGGAAGCGGTCGCGGAACTCCTCCGCGGTCGGCTTGGTGATCCTGACTTCCGGATGCATGAACCCCCGGCGCCGCGGCTGCTGCGGCGGCGCACGACCGAGAACGCTAGCACATCGGGGCCGGGACCGGCGCCGGGATCGTGATCGAGATCGGATCCGGGCCTCGGGTCGGCTGGGGCCGCGAGAATAAATGGGTTACTATCGAGACAGATGGAGCGAGAACGACGCGCCGGGGTGCTGCTGCACCCGAGCTGTCTGCCCTCCCGGTTCGGCATCGGC
>JALOKS010000423.1 GCA_025456385.1 Thermoanaerobaculales bacterium
TCCCGGCCATGGTGCGCCGCAACCTCGCCGAGGAGCTGCCGCTGATGGCCTCGGAGGCGATCCTGATGGAGTCGGTGCGCCGGGGCGGCGACCGCCAGGCGGTGCACGAGCGCCTGCGCCTGCACGCCCGCGTCGCGGCGAAGGCTGTGCTCGAGGAGGGCGGCGCCAACCCCTACCTCGAGCTGGTGGCGGCCGACCCCGCGGTTCCCCTCGAACGCGCCGAGCTCGAGGCCCTGCTCGAGCCACGGCGCTTCGTCGGTCGCGCCCCCGAGCAGGTCAGGGAGTTCCTGGCCGAGCAGGTGGAGCCGGTGCTCGACGCGGCGGGCGAGCTGCCAGGAGCGCAGGATCTCGACGTGTGATGAATTTTGAATTCTCAATTTTGAATTTTGAATTTTCCCCCACCGGACCATCTGAGCCGGGCGGGGGAGGGCGGGAATTCAAAATTCAAGATTCAAAACTCAAAATTGCGGCGATGGCGGCGGTCGTCGCTTTGACCCTTCTGAGCGCATCGTGCGCCCACCGAGGACGCGCCCCCGTCGCCACGCGGCCGTCTCCGCCGCCATCGCCGCCGGTCGAGGAAGGCTGGACCGAGCGCGGCATCGCCTCCTGGTACGGCGAGCCCTACCACGGCCGCCGTACGGCGTCGGGCGAGGTCTACGACATGCACGCCCTGACCGCGGCGCACCCGATGCTGCCCTTCGGCACCGTGGTCGAGGTGCGGCGGCGGGACAGCGGCGCCGAGGTCCAGGTGCGGGTCAACGACCGCGGGCCCTTCATCGCCGGCCGCATCATCGACCTCAGCTACGCCGCGGCGACGCGCATCGGCCTCGAGATCGACGGCATCGCGGAGGTGGCGCTCCGGGTCGTGGGTCGGGAGGACCCGCCGCCGCGGGCCGCCGCACCACCGCCGGGCCCACTCGCGGCGGAGACCTGCTTCTGGGTCCAGGTCGGCGCCTTCGGCGAGATCGCCAACGCGCGCCGCGCCCAGGCCGCGCTCGCGGGCGCCGGCGAGCACGCGGTGGTGCTCGAGGGCCTCGACGCGCTCGCCCGCGTCCGCCTCGGGCCCTTCACCGACGCCGACGCGGCCGAACGCGCCCGCGGCCGGATCGCCGCGGACTGGCCGGGGGCCTACGTCGTGGCCTGCGGCGGCTGAAGCCTGAGTTCGGACTCCAGGCCTGATCTCAGGCGGGCAGAGGGGAAAAGGGGAAAAGGGGCAGAGGGGACGGGGCCGTCGGCGTGCAGACCGGAAGGAACACGCGCTCCGCGCCCCAACTCCAGCGAGGCGTCTTCCCGCCCGCACCCCGGACCCAGCGAATGCCTGACGCCCCTCTGCCCCTCTGCCCCCCTGCCCCTTTTCCCCTCCGCCCCTCCGCCCGTCTGCGCTAACATCGCCGCCATGCCCCCCCTGCAGCCTCGCCGTCTCGTGATCCTCGCCATCATCGCTTCCGTCGTGCTCGCCGCCGCGTGCTCGAGCGGCGGGCCGCAACCCGAGGTCCGCGCCGAGCGGGTGCTGATGGTGTCCTACGACGCCGTCGGCGCCGACCTCGCCTGGGCGTGGATCGGCGACGGCACCGCGAGCGAGCCCGACGGCCTGACCGGCATGGCCGCGCAGGGCCTGGCGGCGGCGCGGCTGCGGATGGTCGACCCGACCCACACCTCGGTGCAGCACGCGAGCCTGGTCACAGGCCGTGACGCTGCCGGCACCGGCATCGTCGGCAACCTCTACCACCGCCTCGGGACGCCGATCAGCGAGCTCGTGTCGGGCTTCAACGCCACCCCCGCGGCGCCGACCCTGTGGCAGGCGGCGCGGCGGCGGGAGCTGAAGGTCGCGACCCTGATGTGGCCGGGCGCCGACGGCGGCGCGCCCGAGCGGCAGGGCGACCTCGGAACCCTGTGGCCGGGCCCGGCGGTGGCGCCGGCCGAGGTCGTGGAGCTGCTGCCGGAGAGCGCCGCGTCGACCGGCGAGCTGCCGTCCTACGACGGCCTCGCGCCGCTCCTGTGGCGGCTGTCGATCGACCTGCCCGGCACGGCCCCGGCCGCGGTCGAGGTGCTGGTGGCGCTCCTCGACGCCGAGCCCGACGGCCGACCGCGCTACGACGCGGTCGCGGCGCGGACCGCCGCGGCCACCGACTGGAGCTACGCGGCGGAGTACGAGTGGCTCGAGATCGACTTCGACGCGCAGGGCCCGCAGGACCCCTACCCGCGGCGCTACGGCGCGTGGTGCAAGGTGCTGCGCGTCGACCGCGTGACGGGAGGTCTCCGCTTCTTCCGCGGCGGCGCCAACCGGCTGACCGCCTACCCCCGGGCTTTCGAGGAGCGGGCGGCGGCGGCCCTCGGCCCGTGGCCGGGCGAGCCCGAGGCCGAGCTCGTCGGCGACTGGTGGCTCGACCTCGACCGGGGCATCGACCTCGACACCTTCGTCGAGCAGGCCGAGCGTCTCGACCGCTACCTCGACCGCCTCACCGCGCTCGTCCTCGCCGAGGAGGACGTGCAGCTGGTGCTCGCCTACCACTCCTCGGCCGACGTCTACCAGCACGCGAGCCTGATCACCGAGCCACGGCAGTGGGCCTTCAGCCCGGGCCGGGCGCTCGCCGCGGCCGAGGGGCTCAAGCGGATCGGCCGCTCGGTCGACGCCTCGGTCGCCGCCGCCTGGGGGGCCCTCGATCCGCGCCGGCCTCGTGCGCATCGAGGGCGAGGGCGCCGCGGCGCGCATCGCCGCCGACACGCCGATGCTGGCGGTCGCCGGCGGCGGCGCCGTCCACATCTACCTCAACCTCAAGGTCCGCGAGCCGGGCGGGGTCGTGCCCACCGCCGAGGCCACGACCCTGCTGCAGCGCGCCGCCCGGGTCCTCGCCGACCTCG
>JALOKS010000424.1 GCA_025456385.1 Thermoanaerobaculales bacterium
CTCGACCGTCCAGTGGCCGTAGCCGATGAGCAGGTAGCCGTTGTCGGCGCGCACGACGAGCGTCGCCGCGACCGCGGCGACCAGCACGGCGAGCGACCAGGCGAGGGCCTTCATGGCGTGGCCGGGGCCTCGGCCGCCGGAGTGCGCTGCTCACGGGCGCGCAGGGCGCGCAGCGACGGCGTGATGTCCGGCAAGGCGGGCCGCACGTCGACTGAGCCGAGTCGGCCGAGGGACTGGGCGAGCGACGCGACCGCGGGGTCTGCAGGGTCGAACCAGGTTGCGAGCAGGCTCGCGGCGTTCGCCAGCGAGGCGCGGTAGACCGCGGGGTCGGCCCGCAGCAGGGCCAGCCGCGCCGCGTCGATCTCGAGCCTCAGGTGGTGGGTCAAGTAGACCCCCTGCTCCGGCGGCAGCAGGGCGGCGACCGGCTGATCGTGACGCCGGATCACCACGAGCGATCGGAAGCCCTCCCAGCCGTCGCGCAGAACCTTGCGCCACGCACTCTCTTCGCCCTCGTCGGCCAACGCGGCGCGCGGCAGCCCCATCGGCCCCGCCGCGGGCGTGCGCAGCGCGGCAGCCTGCTCGCCGAGCCCCCAGAGCTCGGCCGCGAGCGCAGCGACGTCCGGCAGCTTGAGCGCCGACAGCGCGGCGATCTCTTCGGCCAGCAGCTCGCGCACGGTCGACCAGCCGGGGTCGCCGGTCTCCACCAGGCGGCGTTCCGCGAGGCCCAGCGCCTCGGCAGCCGCGACCGGGTCCCGGAACAGCGTCAGGCGCTGCGCCGCGACCTGCATCAGGTACTCCGCCTCCGCCACGATCCAGCCCGTGGCGTCGCGCCCGAGCCGGCGGTGGACCGCCGCCACCGACTCGGTCAGGTCGGCAGCCTTCTGGCGCAGACGCTCGCGCTCGGTCTCGATCCCCAGCTGCTGCCGGGCCATGACTTGCTGCTGCGCCTGGGCCTCGCGCTGCTGGGCGGCCACCGCGACGGCCTGGGCCTCGACCTCGCGGCGCTGCGCGCCGAGCGCGCTGCGCACGGCGTCGATCTCCGCCTGCAGCAGCTGCTGGCGCTGCGCCGTCTCAGCGATGCGCTGATCCGCGCGCTGCAGTCCTTCGAGCGACTGCATGCCCTGGCGGTAGGCCGCGGCCCCGGCGACGAGCAGGACCGCCGACCCGCCGACCAGCGCGGCGAGCGGCCAGGGGAAGGGCTTGCGGGGAGGTCCTTCGGGAGGAGCGGGAGAGGATTCCGGAAGGGCTACCGGGACGGACTGCTGGATCTCGTCAGCCATGCGGCAAGCCTACCAAACGAGGGGGCGCTTGCCCATGCGGGCAGTCCCCTGCGCCGGGCTCAGCGCGCGTCGGCCAATGCCCGCAGGATGCCCTCGAGCACCGCCTCGTCGAGAGCGGAGGCGGCCACGGCGACGCGGGTGAAGCCCGCGGTGCGCGCCGCCGCGGCGAGCCGGTCGCTGATCACCACCAGCGGTGTCGCGAGCAGCCGCGCGCGCCCGGCGTCGCCGAGCAGCACGAGCAGATTGTCCAGCAGCTCGCGGCTGCTCACGGTGACCACGTGGACCGTTTCGCGCCAGCCCGCCAGGAGTGCCGCCGGGTCGGCCGCCGGTAGCGCCCGCCGGTAGACCTCCGCATAGCGGACCTCCGCACCGCGCGCGGCCAGTGCGTCGCCCAGCAGAGGCCGGCCGCCCTCGCCGCGCACGATCAGCACGCGCTTGCCGGTCACGTCGGCCAATCCCGGTGCGGCGAGCAGGCCCTCGCTGTCGGCGCTCCCCACCGGCAGTATCGAAGGCTCGAGGCCGTGTCGGCGCAGCGCCCGCGCGGTGGCCTCGCCGACGGCAGCCATCCAGGCGCGGAGGGGGGAGGGCAGGTGGTCGGCGGCCCGCTCGACGGCGTTGGCGCTGACGAAGACGAGCAGGTCGAAGCCGTTGGCGGCAGCGAGAAGGGACCTCGCGCTTTCCAGTTCGCGAGGCTCCTGGATCTCCACCGCGGGGAAGCGGACGGCACGCCCGCCGTGCGCCTCGATCAGGCGGCAGAGCCGGTCGGCCTGGTGCGCCGGCCGGGTGACGAGCACGCCCGCGCCTCGCAGGGAGGCGGCGTCGCTCATCGGGTCACCGCGCGGCGTACAGGCCCGCGAGGATGCGGTCCGCCCCCTGCGCGAGGAGGTCCTCGGCGAGCCTTCCGCCCAGCGCGACGGCGTCCGATTCGGGGCCCCGCACGGCGCCGCGCAGCACCTGGCGCCCGTCCGGCTGGCCGACGAGCCCGCGCAGCGCCAGCTCGCCCTCCTCGAGCGTGGCGTAGCCCGCGATCGGCACCTGGCAACCACCGTGCAGGCGCTCGTTGAGCGCGCGCTCCGCCCGCACGCAGCTCGCGGTCGCTGCGTGGTGCAGGGGTGCGAGCAGGGCGTTGACCTCGGCATCGTCGGCCCGGCACTCGATGCCGATCGCGCCCTGACCGATCGCGGGCAGGCTGTGCTCGGGCGAGAGCAGGACGCGGATGCGCGCCTGAAAGCCCAGCCGCTTGAGACCGGCGCCCGCGAGGATGATGGCGTCGTACTCGCCCTCGTCGAGCCTGCGCAGGCGGGTGTTGACGTTGCCTCGCAGCGAAAGGATCTGCAGGTCGGGCCGGCGGGCGGCGAGCTGGCACTGGCGGCGCAGGCTGGAGGT
>JALOKS010000425.1 GCA_025456385.1 Thermoanaerobaculales bacterium
CGCTGGCACTTCTCGACCAACGGCGTCGCCACCATGGGCGTGTACGGGATACCGACCGTCGGCTTCGCCCCCGGCCGTGAAGAGCTCGCGCACACAACCGAAGAGCGAGTCTCCGTGGAAGATCTACTGAAGGCCACTGCTGTCTACAGCGTCATACCGGAGTTCATGGCCGAGCAGGAGCAATGAACCACAGAGGCACGGAGACACAGAGAGGATCACAGAGGGATCCCATACCCGATGCGGTGAACGAAGTTTCCGGCGGAGTCGTCGATGCCGCGTTTCAGGTTCACGAAACCCTTGGGCCGGGCTTGCTGGAGAGTGTCTACGAACAGTGCCTCGAGTACGAACTGACCAACCGTGGATTCGACGTCAAGCGGCAAATCCTGGTGCCACTCCGGTACAAGGACCTTCAATTCGACTGTGGCTTTCGAATCGACCTGTTGGTCAACAACGCGGTGGTCGTCGAGCTGAAGGTTGTCGAAACCGTCCTTCCGATCCACCGTGCTCAGATACTGACCTATTTGAAGCTCACCGGGCACCGGGTCGGACTCTTGATCAACTTCAACCAAACAAAGATCAAGAATGGCATCCAGCGGCTGGTCCTGTGACGAAGCTCCGTCGTCCTTCGGACGTCGATGTGCGATGGCTCAACAACCTCTCTGTGCCTCTCTGTGCCTCTGTGGTCGTCCGGGCGCCCGAAAAAGGAGAATGTGAATGGCAGCCGAACTGAAGAACAGAGACTTCATCACCACCCAGGACTGGTCGGTTTCGGAGCTCGAGGAGGCGCTGCAGCTGGCTTCCGAGCTCAAGGCGGCGCGGAAGGCCGGAAAGGCGACGAACCTGCTGCCCGGCAAGACCCTGTACATGATCTTCTTTCGAGACCGGCATCACCCAGCTCGGCGGCCACGGCATCTACCTGTCGCCGGACAAGATGCAGATCAGCCACGGCGAGAACGCCAAGGACACCGCCAACGTGCTCTCCCGATACGGCGAGGCGATCGCGATCCGGCACTGCGCCTTCGGCGAGGGCAACGCCTACATCCGCGAGGTCGCTCACCACGCCTCGGTGCCGGTGATCTCGATGCAGTGCGACGTCTACCACCCCTGCCAGATCCTCGCCGACCTCATGACCGTCCGCGAGCGCTTCGGCCGCGACACCCGCGGTCTCAAGCTCGGCGTCGCCTGGACCTCGGCCCCGAACTACGTGCGGCCGCTGTCGGTGCCGCAGAGCCTCATCCTGCTGATGCCACGCTTCGGCATCGACGTCACCCTCGCCTGCCCGCCCGAGTTCCGGCTCATGCCCGAGATCGAGGCTCAGGCGAAGGCCAACGCCGAGGCGGGCGGCGCGCGCTTCGAGATCTCCGACTGCTTCGAGGACGCCTTCGCCGGCGCCAACGTGGTGGTGCCGAAGTCCTGGGGCCCGCTGATGACGACCCGCGACACCAAGCAGGGCCTCGCCCTCATCGAGCAGTACCCGACCTGGCGCTGCGACGGCGCCCGCATGGCCCTCGGCTCCCCCGACCTCATCTACATGCACCCGCTGCCCGCCGACCGCGGCCGCGAGGTCACCGACGAGGTCATCGACGGCCCGCGCTCGGTGGTCTACGACGAGGCCGAGAACCGCCTCCACGTGCAGAAGGCGCTCATGGCGCTGACGATGTGAGGGTCGATTCCGGATTTCGGATATTCCGCCCACCGAGTCGAACCACAGAGGCACGGAGGGCACAGAGAAGGTATCGAGCGCGACCGCCCTCCCACGTCGCAACCTCGCCACACCGCTGAGCTCTCGTGGTTCGTTGTCACGTCATCGCGCGGGGGCGGGGGTGGGCGGGCTTTGCGTCGTGGCGCCTTTGCGTTTTTGGGCCGGGTGGGTGGCCATCGTGAGTCCCGTGGTGCCTTCGTGCCTTCGTGGTTCTGGGCGGGCGGCTCCGTGTTTGCGCACTGCGTCGGTCGCTGTCGCGGTCGCTGACCTCTGCACCTGACGCGGCCGCTGCGTTCTCCCGCTGTCGCGTACAATCGCCTTCGTGGCCCGCTTCCACTTCCGGTGCATCGAGTGCGGCGAGACCTACCGCGAGGACCCACAGCTCCTGGTCTGCCCCGCGTGCAGCGCCCACCAGGTCGCGGGCGGGGCGATCCGCGGCGTGCTCGAGGTCGTGATCCGTTCGCTGCCCTCGAGCTGGCCGCACTTCCGCGCCTCGGACGCCGAGTTCCTCGAGGCCTTCCTGCCGATCTCCGACCCGGCGTGCCTGCCGCCCCTGCCGGTCGGCGACACGCCGCTTCTCGAGGCGCCCCGGCTGCGGCGGGAGCTCGGCATGCCCCGGTTGTGGCTCAAGGACGACACCCGCAACCCCTCGGGCTCGACCAAGGACCGCGCCTCGCTGCTGGTCGTGACCAAGGCCCTCGAGTACGGCTGCGACACTGTGGCGACCGCCTCCACCGGGAACGCCGCCAGCGCCCTCGCAGCGGTCGCAGCCGCGGCGGGCATCCGCGCGGTGGTGCTCGTACCGGCAACCGCCCCGCCGGCGAAGCTCACCCAGATGCAGAGCTACGGCGCCACGGTCGTTCCGGTGGCGGGAAGCTACGACCGTGCCTTCGAGCTCTGCCGCGAGGCCTGCGAGCGCTTCGGCTGGTACAACCGCAGCACCGCCCTCAACCCCTTCACCATCGAAGGCAAGAAGACGGCTGCGCTCGAGATCGCGGTCGCACTCTCGCTCGAGAGCCCGGATGCGGTCCTCGTGCCGACCGGCGACGGCGTCATCCTCGCCGGTCTCGGCAAGGGCTTCCGCGACCTCGCCGGCGCCGGCCTCATCGACCACCCGCCGCGTCTCATCGCCGTCCAGCCCGCGGGCTCAGCGGCCATCGTCCGCGGCTTCAGTGCCGGCGGCGCCCACGCCGCGGTGCACGCCGGTGCGGCGAGCATCGCCGACAGCCTCACCGTCGAGGCCCCGCGCAACGCCGTCGGCTGCCTCGCCGAGATCGCTTCCTCCAAGGGCTCTGCGGTCGAGGTCGGCGACGACGTCCTCAGGGCCTCGATCACCCGCCTCGCCCGCCTGACGGGCGTTTTCGCCGAGCCCGCCGGCGCGGCCGCGCTCGCCGGGCTCCAGGTCGCCCTCGATCGCGGGCTCGTCGACCGCGGCGAGCGGGTCGTGCTCCTGATCACCGGCAGCGGGCTCAAGGACGTCGCCGCCGCGGCAGCGGCGCTGCCGCGGATCGAGCCGGTCGAGCCGACCCTCGAGGCGATCGGGCGCCGCGTCGCGACGACCGGGTGACTACTTCGGCTTGAGGATCTTGGAGGAGGTCTCGACTCCGGGCACCACGATCCGCGACATCTCACGGCGCTGGAGCTCCTTGACCTCGTCGATCATGGCCTCGACCGCGGTCTGGATCGCGGCCGGGAAAGCCGCGATGGCCTCCTTCAGGGTGGCGACCTCGATGCGCGCCTGCACCGGCAGGGGCCCCATCTGCGACATCAGCTGGGTCTCGCCGACGAAGATCATCGGCCGGCCCAGGTCCCGGCTGCCGTCGACGGTCACCGGCGTCAGCTGCTTGATCGAACCCACGCGCAGGTCGGTGAAGACCTCCTCGCGGTAGAGATTCGCCACATCCATCTTGATCTCGGCCAGCGCCTGCACGTTCGGCTCAGTCATCTTTCCTCCTCGCCCGCTCCCTCGGAAGCGGCCGCACGCTCGGGCTGCGCGCCGACTGCGGCCTCCGCTTCCGACATCTGGTGGTTCACCCGCTCCTCGAGCTCGAGCCGCTGCCGCTCCATCGCCTCGTCACCCGGCTCCTTCGCGACCTCGTAGGGCTCGCCGACCGAGATCACGACCCGCGACGCGGGCGTGGGCACGAGGTGGCGGTCCCAGCTCGGCAGCCGCCAGCTCCGCCGCGCGGCGAATCCCACCGGCACGATCGGCGCCTCCGCCATCCGCGCGACCATGATCGCCCCCGGTTTGCAGAAGCGCCGCGGACCCTTCGAGCCGTCGAGGGTGATGCAGGGCGATTGGCGGTCGCGCCGGATCGCGGCAACCAGCCCGCGCAGGGCGGCGGCGCCGCTGCGCCGCGACGAGCCGCGCACGGCCGTGCTGCCGAAGGCGGCCAGGATCCGCACGCCGACCTCGCCGTCGACCGAGGGGCTGATCAGGAAGGTCACCTTCACGCCGGCCTTGAGCAAGCGCGCCATGTACCAGCAGACCACCAGCAGGCCCTCGTGCCAGAAGGCGAAGACCACCGGCTGGCCTCCTGCGACGCGCCTGCGGAGGGCCTCCTCGCCCCGAACCTCGAAGCGGAACAGCGACCACACCGACCTGAGGAGCAGCGCGAGCAACGGCGCCACCACCGACAGCAGGAGCTGCCGCCGCCGGCTCGCGCGACGCTGCGGCCCCGGCGCACCGCGGCCGCTCACGGGTGTCGGATCGAGGTCATTCATGGTGGATCGCAATGGCGCCTGCGGCGGCACCGGGACAGGGGATGGTAGCACGGGCTCGGGGCGAGGACGCGAAGC
>JALOKS010000426.1 GCA_025456385.1 Thermoanaerobaculales bacterium
CGCCACCCCACCCGCGACGATCTCGACGCCGTCTCCACCGAGGTGCCGATCGTCATCATCCACCAGTCGGGCCACCTCGCCGCCCTCAACTCGAAGGGCCTCGAGGTGGTGGGCTATGACGCCGCCGCGGAGGACCCGGCGGGCGGCGTGATCCGGCGCCGCGCCGGCAGCCGCGAGCCCGACGGCGTGCTCGAGGAGACCGCCTTTTTCCCCGCCATCCTCAAGCTCATGGGCAACGTCGGCGAGGACGGTGCCGAGGCCTTCGCCCGCGCCGGCGCCGAGCTGTGGGCGCGCTTCGGCTACACCACGGCCGAGGAGGGCCGCTCGATGCCCGGCACGGTCAAGGTCCTGCAGAAGGTGGCCGACGAGGGCGGGTTCAGGATCGACATCGTGACCTACGCCGACGTGCTGGTGGACCGCGACTTCATCACGGCGAACCAGAGCGACACCTACCGCAACCGCCTCCGGGTCGCCGGCGCGAAGCTCACCATCGACGGCTCGCCGCAGGGCTTCACCGCCTGGCGCGACCGGCCCTACCACGACCCGGTGGGCGACTACCCGCCGGGCTACGTGGGCTACCCCGCAGCGAGCCGAGAGCAGGTGCTGGTTGCCGTGAGCTGGGCCTATGCCAACGATGTGCAGATCCTGACCCACTCCAACGGCGAGGCCGCGTCGGACCTCCTGATCGCAGCCCACGAGGCCGCCATCGCGGAGCACGGACCGACCGCGACGCGACCGGTGCTGATTCACGGCCAGTTCCTGCGCTCCGACCAGGTGGACTCTCTGAAGCGGCTCGGCATCATGCCGTCGCTGTTTCCGATGCACACCTTCTACTGGGGCGACTGGCACCGCGAGCACACCGTCGGGCCCGAGCTCGCCGACGCCATCTCGCCCACCGGCTGGTGCGTGCAGCGGGGCATCAGGTTCTCGTCGCACCACGACGCGCCGGTGGCCTTCCCGGACTCGATGCGGATCCTCGACGCCACGGTCACGCGCCGCTCGCGCTCCGGCGACATCATCGGGCCGGCGCACCGCGTGGACGTCATCACCGCGCTCAAGGCGATGACCATCTGGCCGGCGTGGCAGAAGCACGAGGAGGCGAGCAAGGGCTCCATCGAGCCCGGCAAGCTGGCCGACCTCGTGATCCTGTCGGCGGATCCCACCATCGTCGACCCCGAGACCCTCGACCAGCTGCAGGTACTCGAGACCATCAAGGAGGGGGTCGCGGTGTTCAGGCTCGGCAACAACGGCGAGCGGAACGCCGAGCTCTCGGCTCGCCCCGACAGCGGCGGCGAGACGGCCTTCGGCCGCTTCATCGTCGCCGCCGCCCACACCGGCGCCGGAGCCGCCTCCCATCGAGCGCACGGCGGATCGTGCGGCTGCGGGTTCGCCGCCGAGCTCGCGGCCGCGGCGACGGGCGCCAAGCCGGCCGTCAACTGACGCTCCGAGATCGCGGCCCGCGCATCGTGCCGAGGCTGTGCCGATGAGCCGGCCGGTACAATGACCGGCCATGAGCAGCCACCCCAGTTCCCTGTCCCGCCGCGCGCAGCGCATGCTCGCCGGTCAGGCGACGCCCGAGTACCTGCTGCGACACGTCGAGGGGTCGCGGAGCCCCTACCACCCGGCCTCGAACCCGGAGGGCTACATCGGCCTGTGCGTCGCCGAGAACAAGCTGGTGGCGGGGCTCGTGGCGGACCGCCTCGAGCGGGTCGGCCCGGTGCCGCCCGCGGTGCTCGGCTACGATGCCATGACCGGATCGGAGCGTTTTCGCCGGCGGCTCGCGCGTTTCATGGGCCGGACCCTCCTCGGCCGCGCGGTCGCTCCGCAGCAGATCTCGGTTCTCGCCGGCGCCGGCAGCGTGCTCGAGATCCTGTTCCACGCCCTCGGCGATCCGGGCGACGGCGTGCTGGTGCCGACGCCGAGCTACGCCGGCTTCTGGGGGGACCTCGAGCTGCGCAACGGGCTCACCATCGTTCCGGTTCACCGCTCGAGCGCCGACGGCTTCCGGCTCACCTGTGAGCTGCTCGACCGCGCCCTCGCCGGTGCCGGTCGGCCCGTGCGGGCGCTGCTCTACACCGACCCCGACAACCCGCTCGGCACGGTCGCGGACCGCGAGGAGATCGAGCTCGTCCTGGGCTGGGCGGAGGCGCGCGCGCTTCACCTCGTGGTCGACGAGATCTACGCGCTTTCGGTGTTCGGCGAGCGTCGTTTCACCAGCGTCGCGCGTGTTCGTCCGACTCTCGGCGAGCGGGTCCACATCGTGTGGGCCTTCTCCAAGGACTTCGGCGCCTCGGGCCTGCGCTGTGGAGTGCTGGTCAGCGAGAACGAGGCGGTCAACGCCGCGGTGGACGCGCTCGCCTACTGGGCGTGCTGCTCCGGCCACACTCAGGGCCTGCTCGGCGAGCTCATCTCGGACGACGTCTGGGTCGACGACTACATCGCGTCCATGCGCGGTCTGCTGGGTGGCGCCTACCGCCGGGTGGCCGACGCGCTGGACGGCGCGGGGATCAGGTTCGTGCCGGCCGACGCCGGCGTCTTCGTCCTCCTCGACCTGCGGCCGCACCTCGCCCAGCCGACCTGGGAGGCCGAGCGCCGCCTGTGGCTCGAGATCCTCGAGCGGGCGCGGGTCAACCTCACTCCCGGCGCCGCCTGCCGCGCCG
>JALOKS010000102.1 GCA_025456385.1 Thermoanaerobaculales bacterium
TGGATGCCCGACTCGGGCCCGCCGTCGATCAGCGCCGCCACCGTGCGGTGGTGCTGCCAGGTGGCGGCGTAGAGACGCTGCGGGTCGCGCGGGTCCATCAGGAGGTCGGTGACCCCGGTCCAGGGGCCGGCGGCGAGCACCTGCGTCCAGCTCGCACCGCCGTCCGTCGTCTTGTACAGCCCGCGCTCGCCGCCGGAGGACCACAGGGGTCCCTGGGCCGCGACGTAGACGGTGTCGGAGTCCCCCGGGTCGACGATGATCTTCGAGATGTGCTGGGACTCGGCGAGGCCCAGCTTCTTCCAGCTCGCACCGCCGTCCTCGCTCCGGTAGACGCCGTCACCGAAGCCGACGTGGCGACCGCCGACGTTCTCGCCGGTGCCGACCCACACGACCTCGGGGTTTGCGGGGTCGAGGGCCACGCAGCCGATGGAGTACGAGCCCTCGCCGTCGAAGATCGGCTTCCAGGTGGTGCCCGAGTTGGTGGTCTTCCACACCCCGCCCGAGCCCACCGCCACGTACCAGGTCGAGAGGTCGGTGGGGTGGATCGCGATGTCGGCGATGCGGCCCGACATCAGGGCGGGACCGATGCCCCGCAGCTCGAGGCCGGCAAGCGCCTTGGCCGTCATGCGACCCTGCTTCTCGTCGTCGTCGGCCGCCGCCTGGATCGCCACCGCCACGAGGCACATCACTCCGGTCAACAGCGCCCTTCTCATCGAGCCCTCCTTGCCGAGACGGTCGTCCCCCCGCCACGGTAGCAAGGTTCGACGGCCCCGGTGAGGGTGGGGCCGCGGAGGAGCGCAGCCCCAGCTGCGTGGACGCTACAATTGCCGCGAGCCCGGTGGCCGCCCGCCGCGAGCGGCGAAAAAACCTGCGCGTGCCGGTGGGGACGCGAGGCCTTCAGGAGGGTGTCGGTGGCGAGAAAGGATCGAGACGGAGGTCGCAGCTTCCTCGGCTTCTTCGAGTGGTTCGTGCGCTCGGAGGTCTCGGGCAGCGCTCTGCTCCTGGCGGCTGCCGTCGCCGCCATGGCGTTGGCCAACTCGCCGTGGTCAGCGAGGTACTTCGAGATCCTGGGAACCTACGTCGGCGTCTCGTGGGCCGGCGCCGCCTTCGAGCTCTCTCTCCAGCACTGGATCAACGACGGCTTGATGGTGGTCTTCTTCTTCGTCGTCGGGCTCGAGATCAAGAGAGAGCTCCTGGTCGGCGAGCTCTCCTCGCTCAAGAAGGCCGTGCTGCCGGTGGCGGCGGCGGTGGGCGGGATGGCGTTTCCTGCCCTGCTCTTCGCCGCCTTCAACCACGGCGGCGCGGCGGCTCGCGGCTGGGGCATTCCGATGGCGACCGACATCGCCTTCGCCCTCGGTGCGCTCGCGATGTTCGGCTCGCGGGTCCCGCTGGGCCTCAAGGTCTTCCTGATGGCGGTCGCGATCGCCGACGACCTCGGAGCAGTGGCGGTGATCGCGATTTTTTACACCTCCGAGATCAAGCTCCTGGCCCTGGCAGCGGCCGGAGCCCTGCTGGCGGCGCTGTTCGCGGCCATCCGGATGCGGGTCCGGCGCCGCGGCATTCTCTATCTCCTGATCGCCGGCATCTGGCTGGCGGTGTTTTCGTCCGGGGTGCACGCCACCGTCGCGGGTATCCTGGTGGCGATGATGATTCCGGTGCGGCCGCGGGTCGACCCGGCGATCTTCATCGAGGAGGCCGGCCACCGGCTGGAGCGCATGCGGCAACTGAACGTGACGGCCGACAGCCTGATCAGCGACCGGGAGCACCTCGACCACGTCGAGAGCGTGCACGCTGCCGCGGAGGATGCGCTGCCCGCCGGGCTGGTGCTCGAGCGCGTTCTGCATCCGATTCAGGTGTGGCTGATCCTGCCGCTGTTCGCCCTCGCCAATGCCGGCGTGCGCCTCGAGGGCGACGTGCTCGAGGTCCTCGCGCAGCCTCTCGCCCTGGGAATCCTGGTGGGCCTGGTCGTCGGCAAGCCCCTCGGCATCGTGCTCCTGAGCTGGCTTGCGGTGCGCAGCGGCCACGGCGCCCTGCCTGACGGCGTCTCGTGGCGCCACGTGATCGGCGTCGGCTGCCTGGCGGGCATCGGCTTCACCATGTCGCTCTTCATCAGCGGCCTCGCGTTCCTGGACACACCACTCATGGCGACCGCCAAGGTGGGAATCTTGAGCGCCTCGCTGACCTCGACGATCATCGGCATCGTGCTGCTGTCGTGGGCGTTGCCGGAGCCCGGCGCCTGAACCGCGCCCGCGCTCCGGCTGCGATCCCGCCTGGTGTCGGCCCCATCGCGTACAATTGGTCCGCCCGAGCCTGACGAAACGAGGAGGCGAGTGAGCACGCATTCTGCGGCGGAGAGTGGAGACGCGGTGCGGTGGCGAGTGGTGATCGCCGCCCTGACAACGGTCCTCATCGTGGGCTGGAGCAGCGTCTCCATGACGCAGAATGTGCCGGCTGAGGCAGCGACGCCGTCCGGGACCCCGCCCCCGGCGCCGACCGCGATCCCAGCCGCCGAGATTCCCGAGCACGCCGCCGCGGCGCGGACTCTCGTGCAGCAGAGCCGGGCGCGATTGGCGATGGGTGCCGACCTGGATGGCATCGAGAGCGCCTTCGCGAGCGAAGAGGCGGGACTGGAAGCGCTGGTGCTGGAGACCCGTCGCCGGCTCGAGAGCGAGGGGCCCCCTTCGGCGCTCGACGACACACTCCGGACGTGGGCGCGGCTCGGCACCCGCATGGATGTCTGGCTGCAGGAGCTGAAGGCAACCGCCACCTGGGTCGATGGCCTGATGACCGATCTCGGGCGCGAGCGCTCGCTGTTCCAGCTCACCCTCGATGCCGCCGAGGAGAGCAAAGTCCCACCCGCAATCCGCAGTGAGCTGAGCGAAACTCTGCGCGCGCTCGACACCGCGGAGCGGGAGTTCCTCCAGGTGCGCAATGCGGTGTTGACCGTGCAGGCGCGCGTCTCGAGATCCAGGCTCATGGTCGACGAAATGCTCGACCTGCAACGCGTCGAGATCGCACGCCGGCAGCGGGACCTCATCGACCTGGACAGCGCACCGCTGTGGCGGGCATTCGCGAGCCTCGGCGCGGAAGGGGGCTTCTCCGACCAGCTGGCCGCGATCCTGCGCGCCAACACCGGGGTGATTCGCGTGTACCTCGCCGGATCCCGGTCGAACCTTCTTCGCCACGCGCTCTTCCTGGTGGTGGTCACGGCCACCCTGCTGTTCCTGCGCCGCCGTGCCCAGCTGTGGATGCAGCAAGATCCCTCCCTCGAGGGGACCCTGTGCGTCCTCAAGCGTCCGCTCGCTGCAGCCGTCGTGGTCGCCATGCTCGCACGTGACTCGTTCCACCCCGACGCCCCCACCGCGTGGCGGGACCTCCTGGCGGTTGCGCTCGTGCTCGCGCTGCTGCGGGTGCTTCCAGTTCTCCTCAGCGACGCCCTGCGTCCCCTGGCCTATCACCTGGCCGTGCTCCTGGCTCTCGAGCAGATCTCCGATCTGAGCCCGGACGGAGGGCTGGTCGACCGCGTGCTCCTCCTCGTGATCTCGGCAGTCGCAATCGGGACCTGCCTGTGGGTCCACCGCCACCTGATCCGTGATCGGCCGGCCATCCCTGACGGCTGGTTCCGAGCCGTTCTGACGGGCACGCGAGCCCTTCTCGCTCTGTTCGTCGTGGCAACGCTGGCGAATCTCGTCGGTGCGGTCGGGGTCGCACTCTTCGCCGTGAACTTCAGTCTCTTCATGGTCTTTTCGGGCCTGTTGCTGTGGATAGCGGCGCTGCTGCTGCACGCGGTGATCCGGGTGCTCCTGCTGACCCGGACCGCGCGGCGCTTCGGGCTGGTGCGACTGCACGCCGTCGAGGTGCGGGATGCGCTCTTCCGCCTCGTTGACATCGGCGCAGTCCTCGCGTGGCTCGCGTTGATCCTGGCGAATCTCAAGATTCTCCGAGGGGTGGTCGGGGCGGTGACCAGGGTCCTGAGCTTCCAGCTGACGCTCGGAGAGATCTCGATCACCCCCGGCGATCTGCTGCTGTTCGCAGTCGTGGTGTGGGTGTCCTTCAAGCTCTCACAGCTGATGCGCTTCGCGCTCGAAACCGACATCTATCCCAGTCTGGAGCTGCCGCGCGGGGTGCCGGAAGCGGTGAGCCGGCTCAGCCACTACGCCGTGATGGTGGTCGGCGTCATGCTCGGCGCGACTGCGGCCGGGGTCGACTTCAGCCGCCTCACCTTCGTCATCGGCGCACTCGGGGTCGGCATCGGCTTCGGACTGCAGAACGTGGTCAACAACTTCGTGTCCGGCCTCATCCTCCTCTTCGAGCGCCCGATCCGGATCGGCGACCGGGTCGAGCTCGCGCAGCTCCAGGGCGAGGTGACGCACATCGGAACCAGGGCGAGCATCATCCGCACCTGGCAGGGGGCCGAGGTGATCGTTCCGAACGGCGACCTCATCTCCTCCCAGGTCACCAACTGGACCCTGTCGGACGACCGGCGCCGCTTCGAGGTGCAGGTGGGCGTCACCTACGGCACACCCCCGGAGCGCGTGCTCGAGCTGCTGCTCGGCGTCGCGAGGTCGCACCCGGAGGTGCTCGACGACCCCGAGCCGGTGGCGGTGTTCACCGGCTTCGGAGAGAGCTCGTTGAACTTCGAGCTTCGCGCCTGGACACGGGACGACATCGTGCGCGTGCCGAGCGAGGTTCGGGTCGGCGTCAATCGGGTGCTGACCGAGGCCGGGATCGAGATCCCCTTCCCGCAGCGCGACCTCCACCTGCGGTCGGTGAGCGGCGAAGCGGCCGGGCGGCTGCGCGGGCCCGAGTAGTTCTGAAGGGTCTGGTAATTTGCGACTCCTGTGCAATAATGGGCCGATTTCGCGACGCTCGGCGCGGGCCCGCCCGTAGCGCGAGCTCCAAGGAGAGTGGCATGGAGATCACAAAGCGCTCGATCGGCGGCGTCACCATCTTCGACCTCGACGGCAAGCTCACCATCGGCAAGGGGGACGTGGTCCTGCGCGACGCCCTGCTCGCGGAGCTCGAGCACGGCGGCAAGAGCGTGCTCATCAACCTCGACAAGGTCGGCACCGTCGACTCGTCCGGCCTCGGCGAGCTCATCCGCTGCAAGGTGACCTGCACCTCGCACGGGGCTCAGGTCAAGCTCCTGCACGTCAACATCAAGGCCCGCAAGCTGCTCACGATGGCGCAGCTGGTCGGCGTGTTCGAGATGTTCGACGACGAGAAGATGGCGGTCGAGTCCTTCAGCGCCTGAGGGGCGCGAGCCGCGACGACCCGGGTCGGCTGCCTCCGCCGCGGCACTTGTATCAGGCGGGGGTGCACCCCTGCCCTGACCGCGTCCGGCCTGCGGGCCCGGCTCAGCGAGCCAGGGGCACGTCCTTGGTGAGCTCCGACATCATCATGACCTCGAGCTTGTTCTCGGTCTGATAGAGACGGACGACCTTGGCCGGCGGCAGCACCTTATCGAAGCGGGGCGCGTACTGACGTTTGACGGTGAGGATCTTGCCGTCGATCTCGAAGAGGGTATCGAGCAGCTTCCTCGCCGCCTCTCCACCCATGGTCTCGTGGCCCGACAGGAACATCTTGAGAATGTCGATGCGCTCCTGCATCAACCCGCTGCGGTCGGCGCGGTACTCCTTGTAGAGGGGCCAGAAGCCGGCCGCCTGCTCGTCGCTGAGCTCGAGCACCCCGCCGATCATCTTGTCCCACTCCTGGCTCAGGACCTCGAAGGTGAGCAGGGTCTGGTCGCTCACCTGCTGGGCCTGAGCAGCACCGGCGGCGAGCAGCAGAACCATGAGGACGACCAATCGACTGCACGGCTTGTTCATGGGAGTCTCCTCGGCGACCATCGTCGCCGGTTCATCATACCAGCGGCTCCGGACGCCGTCGACGCCCGGGCGCCCGCCGCGACGCGGCGCAATTCAGCGGAGATCGAGCTCCGCGGGCTGGCCGTCGACCACGCGCACACGTCCCTGCAGCGACCCCGCCGGGCCGGCGACCGAGATCAGGTACTCGTCGGCCTGCAGGGGGCCGATCCGCAGCCCGCCGGCGGTTGGCTGCGGCGGGCTCGCCATGAACAGCAGGCCGGAGAGATCGACGCCGTCGGCAGTCATGACCCGCACCTGCGGCATGCGCTTCGCCGGCTCCGACCCGGCTCGTTTGGCGACGTCGGCCGCCGCGCCGTCGCCCGCCTCGAGGACGATGTCCACCCAGCCGCCGCGGCCGAGCTCGAGCCGCGCCTGGAGCTGCTCGCCGCGGTCGACCGAGAGGCCGGCCCCGCAGCCGGTGGCGCCGCCGTAGGCGATGCCGCAGGGCCGGTAGGAGCCGGCGGCGACCCCGGCGAAGGTGGCGAGGCCGCCGGTGTCGGTGAAGCCGGTGGCGGTCTCGGGCCCGACGAGATAGACCGGCGCGCCGCCGGCCGAGCCGGCCGCGGTGTGCACGGCGAGGACGATGTTGGCCCCCTCCGGCGGGCCGAGCTCGAGCACCACGGGGCCCTCGGCGTCGCCCGCCCCGAGGTCGAGCTCGGTCGGCGAGGACGCTGCGTACTCGGTGTGGCTCGCGGTCAGCACCAGGCGGCCGGCCTCCAGGCCCTGCATCGCGAAGCGACCCTCGGCGTCGGTGAACGACGACAGCTCCTGGATCCCGGATCCGGCGCTCGCCACGACCGAGGCGCCCGCGACCGGCTCGCCGTCGCTGTCGATCACCACTCCCTCGACCGCCGCGTCGGCGTAGCGGATGGCGCACTGGAAGGACTCCACCATCGGCACGTCGAGGCTTCGCGTCACCGGCGCGGCGCCGGCCACCGGCGGTGTGTAGGAGGCATAGTAGCGCCCGGCCTCGAGGCCGGCGCCGGCAAAGCGGCCGTCGCCCGCGACCGCGAGCTGGATCGGCTCGCGGTCGATACCGAAGATCTGGCGGTCGGCGGTGAGGCGCTGCATCATGACCACGACGCCGGCCGCCTGGGCGCCGTCGGTCGTCAGCACCAGGGTGCCGCCGGCGGCACGTGAGTCGCCGAGCCAGACCTCGCCCTCGATGCGGATGCCCCCGAGGCGGAGATCGAGCTCGACGGTCTCACCCGCCCGACCGTCCACGGTCTCGCGCGCCTTGCGGTCGGCGTGGCGGGCGGTCACGGTCCAGCGCCCGACCGGGAGCCGCTCGGCCCGGAAGTACCCGTCGTGGTCGCTGCGCACGGTCGCTTCCGGGTAGTAGGCGTAGGCGGCCGCCTCGGTGATCTCGACCACGGCTCCGGTGATGGCGCGCTCGCCCCGCTCGGTAACGCGACCGACGACGGTCATCCCGCGGTCGAGCTCGACGTCGCCGATGTCGAGGCCGGCCTCGTCCGGCTCGACGCCGTCGCGGCGCCAGGGGGCGAAGCCCGCCGCGCGCACGACCGCCCGACAGGAGCCGGCGTCCAGGCCCTCGAGCAGGAACATGCCGTCGGCGTCGCTGAGCACCGACGGCACGTCCTCGACCACATCGGGAGCCCGGAAGACCTCCGGGGAGCCGGGCTCGCAGCTGACGCTGGCGCCGGCCAGGGGCTGCAGGGTCTCGCCGTCGAGGACGCGGCCGGCGATGGCGAGGCCGCGCTCGGGCACCGCGGCCGGCAGCACCAGCCGCTCGCCGACAGCCAATTCGACCCGCTCCGAAACCAGGGTCGCCGACCCGGGAAGGCGAACCGCGAGCGAGTAGGTCCCGGCCGGCAGCCCGGCCGCGCTCGCGACACCCTGCTCGGGGTCCCAGCTCCCCGCCCCGGAGCTCGTCTCGCGTCCCTCGGTGGTGTAGGCCTGCCACCGCACCTTCACCTCTCCGGACGCGAAGCGCCGCGCCGACAGCACCTGGCGCTCGATGGCGGCGCCCCCCGGGACCACGATCGTGACCCGCGAGCGCTCGGTCGCGAGCTCACCCTCCCAGAGGCCGAAGCCGCGGCCGAAGATCTTGAGCGGGATCGCCGCGCCGAGGGGGAGGCCGGGGAGCTCGAGACGGCCGCGGGCGTCGGTCCGGTGCAGGCGGTCCTGGAGGTAGACGGTGGCGTCGGCCACCGCCTCGCCGGCCTCGTTCTCGACCGTGAGCACGAGGTCACGACCTGGAGGGAGCTCGAGGGCGATGGCCGGGGCGGCGGCTTCCTCGCCCGGACCGTGCCGGCGAGCAGCCCGACCACGCGGAACGAGCCGTCGCCGCCGGAGGTGCCCGCCTGGCGGTAGCGGAAGTTGTCGAGCGCGGCGATCTCACCCATCGCCTCGACCCGCGCGCCGGCGATGGGCTGGCCCTGCTGGTCGCGAACCGCACCGCTGACGCCGAGGCCCTCCTCGAGGCTGAGAGCGTGCTCGAGCGGCAGCTCCCGGAAGCTGCCGACGAACGGGGCCCGGCCGTCGGCCGTGACGACACCGACATAGCTCGCGTCGCGGTCGAGATCCCGGACCTCGATGCGTCCCTCGCCGTCACTGTCGTGGGTCTCGGCGACATTCGCAAAGAGGTGGGTGACGTTGATCCGGTCCTGGCGCGCCAGCCACAGCCGGGCCGCGGTCACCGGCCGCAGGCTGAGCCTGAGGTCGCCGCGCGGGGTCAGCAGCAGGCTGTGCCGGCGGCCGTCGATCACGGTGACGGCGGTGCGCGGCGCGTAGCCGGGTGCCGCCACGATGAAGGTC
>JALOKS010000103.1 GCA_025456385.1 Thermoanaerobaculales bacterium
GCGATCTTCCGCCCCACCGGCGGCGTCAGCACCTCCATCGCCTGGATCACCCCGTCGGGGTCGATGATGAAGCGGCCGCGCAGCTCGATGCCCTGGTTTTCGTCGTAGCACCCGTAGGCCTTGCCGATGTTGCCGGCCTGGTCCGAGATCATGTGGAAGGGCACCCCGCCCTCGACCATCTTCACGATCTCGTGGTCGTTCCACATCTTGTGCACGAAGTGGCTGTCGACGCTGACCGAGAACACCTCGCAGCCGAGCTTCTTGAGCTCCTCGTACTTGTCGGCGACCGCCGACACTTCGGTCGCTCAAACGAATGTGAAGTCACCCGGGTAGAAGCAGAGCAGGATCCACTTTCCGAAGTGCTCGGCGAGGTGGACGTTGGTGAAGCCGCCCTTGTGGTAGGCGGGAGCGTTGAAGTCGGGCGCCTTGCCTCCGACGCGTGCGGTCATGGTCCTCTCCTTGGCGGGTTCGGGGTTTGACGATGGAGCGGCGGCGGGCTGGTCCTCACCCAGCACCGCCCCGGTGACGCGGGCGCAGCCTTGGGGTGCCTCGGCCATGGGCCCTCCTTTCTCTGCCCGGAACACTATGTCCGCCGCAGCTCGACGTCAATCAAGCTATTGTTCAATCAACCATTTAAGAAGGACCTTCGATGACCTCAGCCGGTCGCCGCGGCGAGCTCGAGCGCGGCCGTCGGCCGGTCCGGGTCGATCGCGGCGCGGCCCGGACGCGCCCAGTACAGCAGCGCGGCCCGGCGCCGCCCGGGCTCGACGGCGACCCGGGTCAGGCTGCGGGTCCCCGAGAAGCCGCGGGTCATGAAGGGCGAGTGCTCGCGCGCCCCGGGCTCGTCGACCAGGTTGAAGGCGGGCAGCGGACCGGAGAACGGGGCGCCGTCGGCGAGCCAGGCGGCGAAGCGCTGCCGCCGCCACGCGACCACCTCGTCGGCGCGCCACCACGAGGAGGTGATCAGGCTCCAGCCTTCTGCCACCTCCTCGAGCTCGAGGCCGCGGTCGAGGGTCCAGCGCAGGATGCGGCCCTCGTCGGGCGTCGCGACCACGAGCACGAAGGAGGGGTAGGGCCGCGGGTCGAGCTCCCGGCTGAGAAAGCGAAGAACCCCGGCGCGGCCGCGGCCGAGAACTGCGGGGACGATCTCGCCCCGGCTCGGCACGTCGGGGCGGCCGATGAGGTCGAGGTCGCCGGGCGCGTAGGCGTTGAGCAGGCAGGCGGCCACACCGTCCTCGTCGGCGCCGATCCAGGTGCCGCCGCGCTCGCCGTCGGCGGGGGCGAGCCAGGCCCGGCGACCGCCCTGCCCCGGGTGGAGGACCGGCGGCCGCTCCGCGGACCGCGTCCAGCGCTCGTCGCGGTTCATGGTCAGGAGCAGGCGGTCCGGCTCGCGGAGGAGGGTGAGGGTGCACATCGGGCGCCGCCACTGTAGCGCCGCGCGGCCGGAGCGGCGAGCCCGCGGCGGGGCCGGCGGCGGACTTTTCACGCCGTCTTCATCCGCCGCCGGCCGGGCTGTGCTGTGATACGGCCTCGAGGAGGTCGGCATGAAGGCACTGTCGCTCGCACTCGGCGTGATCGCAGGAACCTGCCTCGCCCAACCCATGCTGGGCGCGGCCGAGACGGCCCGTGGCGTCGTCTTCGAGGACGCGAACGGCGACGGCCGCCGCGGGCCTGAGGAGCCGGGGGTCCCGGAGGTCGCGGTGTCGAACGGTCGGGAGGTCGTGGCGACCGACGCCGATGGCCGCTACGCCATCCCGATCCGAGACGGCGACACCCTCTTCATCACCAAACCGAGCGGCTGGTCGGTACCGGTCGACGCCGACCGGCTGCCGCAGTTCTTCTACCACCACGCACCCGCCGGTGCGCCGGGCGGCTGGCGGCCCCGCTATCGCGGCCTCGAGCCCTCCGGACCGCTGCCGGCGGCCGTCGATTTCCCGCTCCAGCGCAGCGCCGAGCCCGAGCGCTTCCGCGCGATCCTCTTCGCCGACACCCAGCCGCTGACCGCGGACGAGGTGGACTTCATCCGCGACGACGCGGTCGCCCGGTCGGATCGGCGTGCCCTGGTACCACGTGCCCGGCAACCACGACATGAACTACCTGGCCCCCGACGACGCCGAGTCGCTGCTCAGCTTCCGCCGCCACTTCGGCCCGGCCTACTACTCCTTCGACTACGGACGCACGCACGTCGTGGTGCTCGACACCGTCGAGTACCTCGGCACCAGCCGCGGCGCCGCCGACGCGGACCCGCTCGGCGCCGGCAGCTACCGGGGCGCCATTGGCGAGCGCCAGCTCGCCTGGCTCGCCGCATGCACATCCCCCTGGTCTCCCCGCTCGATCCCTCCGCGCCGGGCATCAATGTCGGCGACCGGCGGCGGCTCCTCGAGCTCGTGAGCGGACGGGAGCACCTGCTCGCCCTCGCCGGTCACATGCACCTCGTCGAGCACAGCTACCTCGGCGCCGAGGAGGGCTTCGCGGGCCCCGGGGCGCTGCACCTCCACACCCTGGCGGCGGTCAGCGGCAGCTGGTGGAGCGGGCCGCTCGACGAGCGCGGCGTGCCGGTCAGCCTCGGCCGGGACGGCACCCCGCGCGGCTACTTCCTGCTCGAGGTCGACGGCACGGCGGCGGCGGTCCGCTTCCAGCCGACCGGCAGGCCCTCGAGCCACCAGATGCGGATCACCCTCGACCCCGGCTTCCCACGCCTGCAGCCGGCGGCCCTCCGTGACGTCCGCCACGGCGAGCTGCTCGGCGGCCGCGTCGAGCTCGCCCAGCTCTTCTCCACCGAGATCCTGGTCAACCTCTTCGACGGTGGGCCCCGCTCGCTCGTCAGCGCCACGGTCGACGACCGCCCGCCGGTGGTCATGGAGCGCAGCCTGCGCGCCGACCCCTTCGTGCAGGAGCTCTTCCAGCGCGCCGCGGCGACCTTGAGGCCGTGGGTCGAGCCCGTTCCGAGCACCCACCTGTGGGCGGCGCCGCTGCCCGACGACCTCGCGCCCGGCCTCCACACCATCACCGTCCGCGCGCTCGACGAGTACGGCCGCGAGCACCGCACGCACAAGCTCTTCGAGGTCTACGCTCTGGCGGAGAGCGAGTAGGGGCCGGGGGCCCGGACGCGGCCGGCGGCCTCAGTCGAGCGACAGGCCGTAGTAGCGGAAGACGGTCGCGCAGGCCAGGCAGTGGCGGGCGTGGCGGCGCCAGCGGCGGACGTAGCGCGAGCGCGGCGGCACCATCGCCAGCACCTCGGGGCTGACGTGGCCGCCGCCCTCGGGCACCTCCGGCACCCGCCGGTGGCGCAGGGCGAAGTCGGGCTTGACGAGCTCGCCGACGAGCTCGTCGAGCGCCTTGCGCCCGCCGCCCTTGGCCGCTTCACCGCTCATGCACACTCCCGTGTCCCGGGGACCACCCTGCCTCGAGTGTAGCGCGGAACCGCCCGGGACGGCCCCGGGAACACCGGCTCCGGAGGCCGCAGAGGCAATCCCTGGGACATCCCTGGCGATCCCCGAGGACTTCCGGGGGAGCCCGGACCCACCCTGGGGGCGAACCTCGAAAGGAGACCCGTCATGAGCCCACGTCACCCGTCCCGCAGCCACTGGCCAGTCCTCACCGCAGCGCTCGCTGCCGTCCTGGCGATCGCCTTCGCCGTGCCGGCTCCAGCAGCTGATGTCCTCACCCGCGGCAGCCTGCCCGCCACCTTCGGCCTCCGCTTCGGACCCGACGGGCTGCTCTACGTGTGCAGCTTCGGCGGCATCGCGGTGCTCGACGTCAACGCCGGTCAGCTGGTCGGCATGTACGGTGCGGAGCACGACGTCGCCGGGCCCGAGGACGTCAACTTCGGCCCCGACGGCTCGCTCTACTGGGCCGGCATGTTCACCGGCGACATGGGCCGGATCGCGCCCGACGGCAGCGTCACCACCCAGGCGATCTCCCCCGGCCTCAACTCGATCGCCTTCTCCGCCGACGGGCGGATGTTCGTCACCGAGCCCTGGAACGGCGACCTCCTGCTCGAGCTCGACCCGGCGCTCGCCGCGCCGCCGCGCCTCCTCGCCCAGGGCCTGGGCGGCGTCAAGGGCATCGACTTCGGCCCCGACGGCCTGCTCTACGCCGCCCTGATGTGGCAGGGCAAGGTGGTCACGATCGACGTCGACGCCGAGCCGGTGGCGGTGACGGTGCTCGCCGACGACATCCCCTCGCCCTTCACCGCCAAGTTCGGGCCCGACGGCATGCTCTACGTCATCGAGCGGGTCGGCTTCTCGATCCAGCGCATGGACCCGGCGACCGGCGCCCGCAGCACCTACGCGACCCTGCCCTTCGGCCCCGACAACCTCGCCTTCAACGCCCAGGGCCGGCTCTTCGTCTCCTCCTACACCGACGGCGCGGTGGCCGAGGTCTTCCCGAACGGCAGCCACGCGGTCTACGTGCCCGGCGGCCTGACCCTGGTGTCGGGCGTCGCGGTGCAGCCGCGCGCCGACGGCGGTGAGTCGGTGTGGGTCGGCAACCTCTTCGCGCTGCGCGAGTACGACGGCGCGACCGGGGCCGAACGCAGCGTCACCCGCTACCGCTGGACCCCCGGCCAGGGCTTCGGCGGCGCGGTCTCGGTGGCGCCCGCCGGCGACGACTTGGTGCTGACGAACTTCTTCCCCGCCGGCATGGGGCGCGTCCAGCGCTGGGACCCGGCGGCGCAGGCGGTCGTCGAAGACCACTTCGAGTTCCCGGTGCCGGTCAACGCCATCGCCTTCGACGACGACCTGGTCGTGGTCGACCTCGGGATCGGCGTCGGCACCGCGCGGGTTCTTCGCGTCGGCGCCGGCGGCACGACGGTGCTCGCCGATGCCTCCGACCAGATCTACCTGCCCCTGGGCCTCGCCGCCGCCGGCGGCGACCTGTGGGTCGGCGACTGGATGACCGGTGCGATCTGGCAGCTCGCCGCCGACGGCGAGGCGCTCGCGCAGCCGGTGCCGATCGCGACCGGACTCCTCGGCCCGGAGGGGATCGCCGTCGACCGCGACGGCAGCCTGCTGGTGGTGGAGGGCAACGCCGGCCGGGTGTCGCGGGTGAACCCGCACAGCGGCATCGTCACCCCGGTGGTCAGCGGTCTCGCCCTCGGCCTGCCCGGCATCGGCACGCTGCCGCCTTTCGCCACCCTGACCGGGATCGCCGTCGGCCCCTCGGGCGCCGTCTACGTGAGCGGCGACGCCGGCCTCGTGGTCTACAAGCTGGTGCCGCAGACCGCAGTCGTCACCGCCGCCGCCAACTCGGGCGGCCACGCCGGCAGCCACTGGAGCACCGCCCTCGAGCTCCACAACCGCGGCCGGGTCATGGCCGACATCACCGTCGAGCTGCTCGAGCGCGGGCGCGACAACCGCGCCCCGCAGTCGGCGGCCCTGACTCTCGGTCCCGGCCTCAGTGCGCGCTACCCGAACGTTCTCGGCGACCTCTTCGACACCACCGGCGCCGCCGCCCTGCGCGTCACCTCCTTCGGCGGCGATCTCCTCGTGTCCTCGCGCACCGGCACCCGCTGCGGCAGCGGCCGCTGCGGCGCCTTCGCGGTCGCCGCCGACCCCGGCGAGGCGGCCGACCCCGGCGAGGAGCGCCGCATGACCCAGCTCGAGAACAGCGAGACCGCCCGCACCAACCTCGGCGTCGTCAACCTCGCGGGCCTGCCCGCGACCGTCGCGGTCGAGCTCTTCGCCGCCGACGGCACCGCGCTCGGGGAGGTCGCGATCGCCCTCGAGCCCTTCGGCTACCGTCAGCTCGAGGACCTCTTCTCGAGCCTGGATACCGTCAAGGTCGACCCACGGCGCCTCGAGTCGGTGGCGGACGCCTATGCCGTCGCCCGCACCGCGACCCCGGGCGCGGCCTTCCTCGCCTACGCGGCGGTGATCGACAACCGCAGCAACGACGGCTACCTGGTGCCGGCTCGCTGAAGGCCCGGCGCGGGGGCCCGGCCGCGGGCCCCCGCGCTGTTCACCATCCTCGCCGCCCGCTCCGGAGGGCCCCGTGCCGCTCGCCCACCGCCGCCGCACCCGTTCCAACGTGGTGCCCTTCCCGCACCGCGGGCCGGCGGCGCGGGTTTACAATGACGACGCCGTGCCAGCCGAAGTCCAGCCTTCCCGGCGCCGCCTCGAGCGGTTCAAGCTCGGCGAGTGGCTCGTCGTTCCCGCCGAAGGGCGCCTGCTCGGAGGCGTGGAGAGCCGCCGCCTCGAGCCGCGCACCATGGACCTCCTGGTCTGCCTCGCCGAACGCGCTCCCGGGGTGGTGTCGAAGAACGCCCTCATCGACGCCGTCTGGGAGGGAGGCTTCATCTCGGAGGGGACGCTCACCAACGCCGTCGCCGAGCTGCGCGCCGTACTCGGCGACGACGCCCGCAGCCCGCGCTTCATCGAGACCATCCCCAAGCGCGGCTACCGGCTGCTGGTCGAGCCGCTCGCCGAGGGCGGCAAGGGCGCAGCGGAGGGCGTGCCCGCGCCGCCGCGCCGGCGCCGGCTGCGCTGGGCCGCCGCCGCCGCCTGCGCCCTGCTCGCGGGCGTCGCCGCGGTGCTCCTCCTGCGGCCGTCGCCCACTCCCCTCGATCCCGGGCGGGTGCTCATCGTGCCGCCCGTCAACCGCAGCGGCGACCCGGGGCTCGACAGTCTCTGCGCCCTGACCGCCGACCGCCTGGGCACCGGTCTGTCGTCCTCCGGCTTCGCCGAAGCGCTGCCCGTCCCCGCGTCTGCGGTCCCGCCCGACATCGCGGCGATCAGCGCCGCGGCGCGGGAGCGCGGCGCCGGCCTCGCGCTCGCCGGCGCCCTCTACCTGCACGAGGGCAGGGTCGAGCTCCAGCTCCAGCTCGTCGACGCCGGCGAGGCCGCCCTGCTCTACGCGGTGCCCTCGGAGTCAGTTCCGCGCGAGCAGCTCGAACCGACCCTGGAGCGCGCCGTCGAGCGCGCGCTCGGTGCCGTGGCGACCCACCTCTTCGGTCATGCCCACAGCCGCCTGCTGTCGCGCCCGCCGCTGTTCGCGGCCTACCGCGAGTTCCTCGCCGGCTCGGAGCTGTGGGCCGGAGACTACCCCGAGGCCGTGCGCCACCTCGAGCGCGCGGTCGCCCTCGACCCCGGCTTCGTGTCGGCGCAGCTGCGTCTGGCGATGGGCTACCGCACCCTCGGACGCTCGGCCGAGGCGGACGCCATCGTCCACACACTCGCGCAGCGGCGGGAGGAGCTCACCGAGTTCGAGCGCCTCTGGGTGGACGCCTTCGCCGCCTGGTTCGCGGGCCGAACCGAGGAGCGGCTGCGGCTGCTGCAGAGGATCGACGTGATGGTGCCGGGCGACCCCGCCGTGGCGCATCTCATCGTCGGCACCGCCCTGCGCCTCAACCGGCCGCAGGAGGCGCTGCGGGCCGCCCAATCCCTCGCCCTGGAGCGGGTGCCGTCGTGGATGGCCGGCGTCCCCATCGTCGCCAACTTCTGCGAAGGCGCGGCCGCTGCGCACCACCGCACCGGATCTTTTGCCGAGGAGCTCGCCGTCGCCCGCGAGGCCCTCGCACGCTTCCCGTCGCAGGCGCGGCTGCGGGCGGCCGAGCTGCGCGCCCTGGGCGCCCTCGGCGACCGCGCGCAGCTCGAGCCGGCCCTCGCCACCCTCGAGATCGCTGCGATCCCCGAGGCCGAGCGGCTGGGCTGCCTGCTGGCCGCGCTCGCCGCGGCCCGCGCCCACGGCCACCCGGCGCTCGCCGCCGAGCTCGCCGCCCGGGCGCTCCACGACATGGGCGCCGGCCCCGCCCCCGAAAGCCAGCCGGAGCTCCTGTGGAACGCGGCCCTCCTCCTCGTCCATGCCGGTGAGCTCGAGCGCGGGCAGGCGCTCCTCGAGGCGCTAAGGACGCGCGACGCGGCCTTCGATCCGCCGGAGGTCGCCGCCTGGCTCGGCGCGGTCGCCGCCCGCCGCGGCGACCTCGGGACGGCGGCGCGCGTGACCGCCGAGCTCGCGGCCTCCGACGACGCGCGCAGCGCCGGATCGCGGAGCTACGCCCGAGCCGCAATCGCCGCCGCCCTCGGCCACCGCGAGGAGGCGCTCGAGCTGCTGCGGGAGGCTCAGCGCCGCGGCTGGGGCGACTTCGAGCTCCTCCACGACCGCGACCGCCTGCTCTTCGAGCCGCTCGGTGATCTGCCGGAGTACGGGGCCATCCTCGAGCCGCCGGGCTGAGGCGGGCTCAGGCGAGCAGCGCCCGCCGCTCGCGGCGCGCGGCCGCCCAGCCCGCCACCACTCCGGCCCACAGGCTGAGGATCGCGGTCGCGCCGATCGCGAGCGGCGCGACCAGCCGCAGCGGCAGGTAGCACAGCAGGAAGCTCCAGACGAAGGCCTTGCCGGTGAAGAGCCACCCGACGACGGCGCCGGTGAGGGTGAGCAGGAGGGCGAAGCCGGCGAGCGTGCAGTGGAGCGGCGACAGGCCGGTCGCCGCCGCCAGACGCTCCACCTGCGCGCCGCCCGGGCCCGCGAGCCACAGCCCGGCGGCCGTGGGCAGGGCGATCCCGACCAGGAGCCCGGCGGCGAGCCGCGGCCAGCTGAAGTTGTCGGCGAGCGGGTTGAGGAAGTTGGCGATGCCGCGCAGACCCGCCTTGACCGTCGGCCGGAGCCGCGTCGGATCGTTGTCGACCGGGGTGAGGAGACCGCGCCCGATCTGGTGCTCGCACCAGCGTTGGTGGAACTCGTCGAAGACCCGCTCGAAGTCCTCCGGCCGCATGTGGAGCGGCCCATGCACGAGGAGCTCGGCGGCCTTGCGGTCGTGCTCCGCCTTGAGCTTCGCCGCCGAGCGCAGGCCCTTGCGCTCCTGGATGAGGTGGCCGGGCAGGGTCTCGAGCACGTCGGAGATCTCGGCGTTGCGGGTCGCGAGGGTGGTGCCGTCCTGGTAGCTGGTCACGATCTCCAGGTAGTTCATCGGGTGCTCGCCGGCGCCCTCGACCCCGGAGGCCATCAGGTTCATCATCACGACCGCCGGGTCGGCGGCGCTCAGGTAGGTGCGGATCAGCGCCCGCCCCTGCATGTTGGCGGTGCGCCGGTTGCCGGCCGGCCGGTAGCCGAGCTCGAGAAGCTCGGCGTCGAGGCGCGTGAAGAGACGGGCCTGGGCGGACGTCAGCTCGTGCTCGGCGAGGACCTCGAATGCGACCCGCCGCGGCACCGACACCCGAAACATGATCAGCGGCAGCCCGACCACCAGGAGGCCCGCAACCGCTGTCAGGAACATCTCGATGTCGGTCGGCATCGGTGGCACTTTCCACCTTCAATGGTACCAGCGGGACCGCTGCCGCCCGCGGCACGACCGCTCAGCAGGCGAAGCCCTCGGGCAGGCGGTAGTCCCAGGCGCAGAAGGCGTCGCCCTTGAGCACCGAGTGGGTGATGGTGCAGGTCGTGAACTCGACCCCGAGCACCGGCTCCCAGAGCTGGCGCGCCCAGCCCGCGGCGCGGTAGCAGAAGATGGAGTCGACTTGCGGGTCCTCGGCCTCGCGGATGAGGTTGCAGAAGCAGTAGGCCTTGCGCTTCTCGCGCGGCGTCGCCGCCGCGTCGTAGCCCTCCCGGTTGTAGGGAACCTTGCTGTCGTGGAGGACGCCGTCCCCGCAGCGCGGGGGGTCGACGAAGCCGCCGGTGCGGGTCTTCGCCAGCTTCTCGTGCTGGGCCCGGATGACCGCCTCGACGCTGCCGCTCGCGTCGTAGACCGCCTTCGCCTCGGCGACGTTCTCCGGCGGCCGCACCAGGGCGACCCGCGACAGAATGTCGAACTGCTGGTCGGCGGTGCTGCGCGCCTTCAGCCGCGCGATCGCGGCGGCGACCCAGACGCAGCGCGGGTCGACCGCGGTGTGCGGGGTCAGCGTTTCGCCGCCGGCCCAGATCGCGGCCGCCGCCTCGGGCCCGAGCACGCGCCCGAGCTGGGCGCGGAAGACCTCCGGCCAGGCGAGGAAGGAGGCCATGACCTCGACCGCGCCGCCCACAGGCTGCCCCGCCCTGTGCTCGCCGTAGACCTCCGCCAGCTCGAGCTCGGGCGACAGGCCGGTCGTGTTCATGTAGGCGTAGAGCGAGCGCGCGGTCGTGCGCAGCTCCTCGAGCGGGCCCTCGTGGCGGCGGCCGTAGAAGTGCATCTCGCGCAGGGTGTGGGTGACGATCCCTTCGCCCTCGACCGGGGCCGAGACCGGGAAGCCGATCTCGGAGTCGTAGCCCTCGACCGGGGTGTCGAAGCGGAAGATGTGCGTCAGCGGACCGTCCGGCGTGAGCTCGGCGCGGTCGGTGATCGGGCGGCGGATGCCGGCGAAGAGGCTCGGCGGGCGGACGAGCGCGCGGACCTCCGCCCCGGCTGCGGCCTCGGCCGATGCCGGCCGCGCGAGACCGAGGGGCAGCAGCGCCGGCGCGGCCGCCCAGGCCGCGGCTCCCAGCCCGTTCCTGATGAAGCACCTGCGATCGCAGCCCGCACACGGTCCCCAGCCCATACGACCTCCCGTCGTGCTCGCGGCCCCAGCGTCATCCACCCGCGCAGCGTCGGGTCGGCGCCACTCCCGGCTCTACGCAGCCGCGCCGCGCGAGTTCTGCGGGCGATCGGCGAGGCGAGCCTCCGCGGTCCCGGCAGCCGGGGCGGCGCGCTTGCAATCCTCGCGCAATTTTGATATCAAGACTCAGAACTTTTCGACCCTCAACCCGGCTGCGCCGCCGAGGGCGCGGCGCAGCCACCGACCCGCGGGGCTCGGGGGCCCCGCGACTACCAGGAGGTATGACCATGAGACGAGTGCTCGCGTTCGCCGTGCTGGCCGTTGTCGCGTCGCTGGTGACGGCGCCGGCCGCCGAGGCCCAGGAGACCGTGTCCTGGATCGCCTTCGAGAAGACGAAGCCCGGCAAGTCCCGGGACCTCATCGGCATGACCCTCAAGGAGGACGCGCCGATGTATGACGAGCTGATGAAGAACGGCACCCTGATGGCCTGGGGCATCGCCATCCCGATCCACCACCGCCCCGACGACGACTGGAACTACGTGCTGTGGGCCACGATGTCCGACTGGTCCAAGGTCGGCGGTCTGCAGGCGGGCTTCGAGAAGAGCTTCGCCTCCCGCACACCCGAGCAGATGGCGGCGATGCAGCAGGCATTCATGGATGCCACCGTCGCAGGCTCCCACCACGACTGGGTCGTCAACGGCCTCGTCTACCGGGTGAGCCCGACCGCGCCGGCGCCGCGCTACCTCTACGTCGGCTTCCACCAGGCCCTGCCCGGCAAGGACGGCGCGGTGACGGACTTCTACACGAA
>JALOKS010000427.1 GCA_025456385.1 Thermoanaerobaculales bacterium
GAGCCGGGCCGAGGCGCGCAGCCCGACCAGCACGTCCTCGGTGCGGCGAATCTGGTCCTGGTTGACGCGCTCCTGGAAGCTGTCCTCGACCAGCTCGAAACCCACCCACGGGTAGACGAGCTCGCGGTCCGCGGGCAGGGGACCGCCGAGCGGCTCGTCCGGATCGGGTTCGAAGCGGTCGCGGTCGTAGGTCGCCCCGGCGGTCCAGCGTCGCACCCAGCGCCCCTGCAGCCCGCGGGAAAAGCCGCCATGGACCTCGTAGTACTCAGTGAGGTGCCCGAACTCGCCGACGTTCTCGCCGAGCGCGTACCGCGCGTCGTTGCGTTCATCGTCGATGAGATAGAGGCCGCCTGCGCGGCGCACGTCGAGCGCATAGAAGGGCCGGTTGAGCTGCAGCAGCTTCGTGCTGCCGTCGTCCGCGTCTGCGTAGGTCAGGCCGAGCTGCGTGAAGCTGTGCCGGAAATGCGGATCGAAGAAACTCACCGCGAGCGACTGGCGGTCCACGTTGTCATCCCACTGGATGCCGATTCGCTGTCCGTTGCCGAGCAGATTGTCCTCCTGTAGCGCGATCCCGAAGGCGTTCTCGCCGCCCTTGCGGCTGAAGCTGACGCCGGGGTTCAGCGTCCACACGTCGCGGGTGCGGACCTCGAGGTCCACGGCGTGGCCGTCGTAGGCGACCGGCACGATGCTGGCGTCGTACAGATAGCCCCGGGCCCGCAAATTCCGCTCGGACTCCTGGATTACGCGGTGCCGAAAGGGGTCGCCCTCATCGAAGAGCAGCTGGTCGCGGATCACGGACGGCCGCGTCTGGATGTGCAGCCGGTTCGCCGTGCGGTACAGCCAGCCGTCCTCGCCCTCGATACTGGTGTCGAAGACGTCGCCGACGACCACCTTGATGCTGCCGATGACCGCCCCGGCGGCCTCCAGCTCCTGCGGCGCAGGGATCGCGGCCTGCTCCGCCGGATCCGGCCCCGGCGGTGACCCGCTCGCGGCCGGGACGGGCTGCGGCTCGGACTCTGACGCTGCCCCGGCCGCGACCGAGGCCAGCAACAGCAGCAGCCACGCGCTCAGTGTGGTCGCGCGGGACTTGCTTGGAATCGCGGGCAACGGCGGGCCGGCTACGGGATGAGCACCGTGGAGCCGATCGTGCGCCGGGCCTCGAGGTCCCGGTGCGCCTGCCCGACGTCCTGCAGTGCATAGCTCTGGCCGATCTCGATGCGCACGGCGCCCCGGCCGATCACGTCGAAGAGCTCGCGCGCGCCGCGCTCGAGCTCGGCCCGCCGCGCGACGTAGTGGAACAGTATCGGCCGTGTCAGGAACAGCGAGCCGCGCCGCGCGAGCTCGAGCGGCGCGAACGGCGGCACCGGGCCCGAGGCGTTGCCGTAGGTGACCATCATGCCGAGCGGCCGCAGGCTGTCGAGCGAGGCGGTGAACGTGTCCTTGCCGACCGAGTCGTACACGACGTGGGCGCCCTGTCCGCCGGTGACCGAGCGAACGCTCGCCGGCAGATCGTCGCGCCCGAGGACCAGGACGTGGTGGCAACCGTGCGCGCGCGCCACCTCGGCCTTGGCGTCGCCGCCGACCACGCCGACGACGGTGGCACCGAGGTGCCGCGCCCACTGCGAGAGGATCAGCCCGACCCCGCCCGCGGCGGCATGCACCACCACGGTCTCGCCGCGCGCCACCCGGTGCGTCCGCCGCAGCAGGAACCACGCGGTGAGGCCCTTGAGCATGGCCGCCGCCGCGAGCCGGTCGCTGACACCCTCGGGGATCTTCACGAGCCGGTCGGCGGCGATGGTCCGCTGCTGTGCATAGGCGCCCGGCTGCTGTGAGGCATAGGCGACCCGGTCGCCCGGCTTGAGGCCACGCACCCGCGGTCCCACGGCCTCGACGACTCCGGCGCCTTCGCGGCCAAGCCCGCTCGGCAGCGCGCCCGGGTAGAGCCCGGTGCGCTCGTACACGTCGATGAAGTTGAGACCGATGGCGGTCTGGCGGATCAGGACCTCGCCAGGGCCCGGGTCGGAGGCGGCGACGGCCTCCCAGCGCAGGACTTCAGGACCGCCGTGGGCGTGGATGCGGATGGCGTGGGGCATGGCGGACAGCCTACAGGCAACCGCCCTCCACCTTCATCCCTCGGGCGGCCAGGGGTGCCTGAACCATGACGAGGTCCACGACCGGACGGCCGCCGACCAGGTGCTCGGCGATGATGCGGTCGAGGTTGGCGGGCGTGCAGTCCCGGTACCACGTGCCATCGGGGTAGACGACCGCCACCGGGCCCGAGGCGCAGAAGCGCAGGCAGTCGGCCCGGGTCCGCAGCACGCCGCCGGCGACGTCCTGCAGCCCGAGTTCGCGCAAGCGCCGCTTGAGGTGCTCCCAGCTCGCCTGGCCTTGCTCGAGCGAGGCGCACTTGCCGCCGACGCACAGGAACACGTGCCGCGACTGGGTACCGAGCCGCAGCTTCGCCGCGGCCGCCTGCAGTGGATCGAGCATGGTTGACGCGGTCCCGGGTGGGTTGGGACCGCGATCGTACCGCCGGGCGGGGCGGGGCGTCAGAGCGCCTGGTCGTCTGCCTCGCCGGTGCGGATGCGGATGGCGCGCTCGAGGTCCGACACGAAGATCTTGCCGTCGCCGACCTTGCCGGTGC
>JALOKS010000005.1 GCA_025456385.1 Thermoanaerobaculales bacterium
CCCCCTTCGGCGAAGAAGGCGCTGCCCGGAACGAAGGCGACATTGTCCTCGAGGCAGCGCTCGAGGAGACTCCGTGCATCGACGCCGTCCGGCAGCTCGAGCCAGAGAAACAGCCCGCCCCCGGGCCGGCTGAAACGCGCACCCGGCGGCAGACGGCCATCGAGGGCCGCCACCATCGCATCGCGCCGTCTGCGGTAGACCTCCCGCAGCCTGGCGATGTGCCCATCGAGATCCCGCTCGACCATGAAGCGGGCGGCGAGCAGCTGGGTCAGGCTCGACGTGTGGAGGTCGGTCCCCTGCTTGGCGAGCACGTAGCGGCGAATCAGGGTTGGCTCCGCCGCGACCCATCCGAGCCGCAGACCCGGCGATAGGATCTTGGAGAAGGTGCCGAGGTAGATGACGATGCCCGAGGTGTCGAAGGACGCCGCCGGCGGCAACGGTTCGCCGTCGAAGCTGAGCTCGGCGTAGGGCGCATCCTCGATCACCGGCACGCCGTACCACGCCGCCAGCTCGACCAGCACGCGCCGGCGCTCGACGCTCCACTGCCGGCCGCTCGGGTTCTGGAAGTCGGGCACCACGTACACCAGCTTGACGCCGTCGATGGACTGGAGGAGCCGCTCAAGCTCCGCCGGCAGCATCCCGTCGTCGTCGGTGGGCACCTCCACGAAACGCGGGCCGTAGGCGCGGAGGGCGTTGAGGGCGCCAAGGTAGGTCGGGCTCTCACACAGGACCACATCGCCTTCATCGAGGAAGACCTTGCCGGTGAGATCGAGAGCCTGCTGGGATCCAGACACCACCAGGACCTCATCCGCGGTGCGCATGAGGTGATGGCAGCCCCTGAGACGGCCTGCGATCAGCTCGCGCAGCACGCCGAGCCCCTCGGTCGGGGCGTACTGGAGGGCGCGCACGCCGTCCGTCATCAGGACATCGTGCGCGAGCTCCGCCAGATCTCGTGCCGGCAGGAGGTCGGCCGCGGGGAGACCGCCGGCGAAGGAGATCACCTCCGGGCGCTGCGTCACCTTGAGGATCTCGCGGATGTCCGAGGACCTGAGATGCTGCATGCGGTTGGAGAATCGCAATTCCCTGATGTGCTCCATGATGCCTCCAGTGGCGTCTCACACGACCGGTGCTGTTTCTGCTGCGGTCCCGCGTCGCACCGGCCCGAGCGCGGCAGCCTCGCGGACCGCAGCTGCAAAGCGCTCGACACCGGCCACCAGGGACGCCTCCGCGCAGTGGGTGAAGTTGAGGCGCACGGCGTTCATCGGCGGCTCGGCAGCGCAGCAGGCACGGCCCGGCAGGAACGAGACCCCATGCGACAAACCCTGTGCCACCAACGCCGACTGCTCGACACCGTCCGGGACTCCGCACCAGATGTAGAACCCTCCCTCGGGGAGGGAGAAGCGCAGCGCGGCCCGACCCGCGCTCGCCAGCACCGCAGCCATGGCGTCACGGCGGCGGCGGTAGGCCGGACGCAGGCGCTCGATGTGGGGCGCGAGATGTCCGTGGCGCATGAAGGCCGCGAGGAGATACTGACCGAAGCTGTTGGCGTGCAGGTCGACACCCTGCTTGGCGAGCACGAGCTGCCGGAGAACGACCGGCGGCAGGACCGCGTAACCCACGCGGAGGCCCGGCAGCAGCACCTTCGAGAAGGTGCTGAGGTAGAGAACCAGGCCGTGCTCGTCGAGAGCCTTCAGCGCTGGCAGCGCCTGGCCCTCGTAGCGCAGCTCGGAGTACGGGTCGTCCTCCAGCACCGGCACCTGCCACCGTGCCGCCAGGTCGAGGAGGTGGCGGCGCCGGTCGAGGCTGAGCACCGCACCGGATGGGTTCTGGAAGGTGGGCAGCGTGTAGATGAGCTTCGGGCGGTGGTGCTCGAGCACCGTGGACAGGATATCCGTCCGCATGCCGTGCTCGTCCACCGGCACCGCCAGGATGCGAGCCCGGGCGGCACGGAAGGTTTGCAGTGCGCCGAGGTATGAGGGCTCCTCGACGACCACCACGTCGCCCGGGTCGATGAAAACCCGGCTCAGCAGGTCGAGCCCCTGCTGCGAGCCGGAGACCACCAGCACCTCCGAGGGGCGACAGGGGATTCCCCGCGTTCCGAGCCACTCCGCGAGCGCTTCGCGGAGCCCCGAGTGCCCCTCGGTCGGGCTATGCAGGTAGGGAGCCGCTCCCGCCTCGCGCACGACCCGCGCCGCGAGCTCGCCCAGGGTGTCGAGGGGCAGGAGCTCCGGAGCCGGAAGCCCGATGGACAGCGAGATCAGGTCGCTGCGCTCGGTCATTGCCAGCAGGTCAGCGAGCATCGGGTCCCTCGCGCGGGCACTGCTGTCGCGGAACAGCTGCCGCCAGGGCACGCCGTCCGTCAGCGGCCGCGGCGGTGCGGCGATCGGTGGCCGCAGGACCGCGGTGCCCCGGCCCACGTGCGCATCGACGAGGCCGAGCGCCTTGAGATCACGATAGGCGGCGAGGACCGTCGAGCGGTTGACGCCGAGCGATGACGCCAGCCGCCGCTCCGGAGGCAGGCGGAAGCCTTCCGGCAGGGACCCCGCCTCGATCAGGGATCGGATCTGGCTCACCAGCTGCCGGTACACCGGGTCCCTGCTCGTGCGATCGATGACGAGGTCCAGGGCCCCCTCCCGATCGACGCGCGGGTCACCTGCGGTCTCCATCATCGAGGTCCCCCGATCGCCGGCGAGCCCAGGCGCTTCGCGAGCTCCGGGCCCGGATCGCCGTAGCCGAGTGCGGCCCAACACCGGCCTCCGCACCATTGCTCGAGCGGCGGGTCGACGCACAGGCATGAAAAGCCGTTCAGACGGGCGATTCCCTCGGCGAAGCGCACCAGCAGCGAGCCGATGCCGCGATGGGCGTGGTCCGGGTCCACGGCGAGCACTGCGATGAGGGCGGTCAGGCCTCGTTCGCCACGCATCCAGTTGAGCCGCAGGCCGAGCACGGCTCGCGGCTCGAGGCCCTCCTCGGCGACCAGCACCCGCCCGTCCGGATACTCCGGCAGCTCCGCCAGCCGGATGACGGCGGCGCGCAGCCAGCGCCGGGTCGCGTTCCGGAGCACGATGTCGGTCTCTCCTCGGTCCAGCTGGCGGATGTGCATGGCCCCCTCTCTTCAGAATTGGAACCATCCATTCACCAAAATAGTCCCTCTTTGGCCGCTGTCAACCTCCAATTCGATGCATTTGGAGCCAGCCAATTTTCGAAAATGGACCCTGACCGAGCCACAGCTCCCGGTCACGATGAACGGCAGGCACCGCGCGGCACGACCCGACCGGCCCTGTCCGCAGCCCGCCCACACGACGCCGAGAGCTTCTCTGCACCGACCCCGACGGCCGGCGGCGAGGGCTAGAATCGGCCCATGGACCACGCCACCTCGCGCGCCGTCGAAACCGCGGCCGCCGCCCTCGCGAAGGCTGAGGCCCTCCTCATCACGGCCGGCGCCGGAATCGGGGTCGACTCGGGGCTGCCGGACTTCCGCGGCGACGAGGGCTTCTGGAAGGCCTACCCGCCGCTGGCGAAGCTCGGCATCTCCTTCGTCGACATGGCCAACCCCTTCTGGTTCGGCCGCGATCCGGAGCTGGCCTGGGGCTTCTACGGCCACCGCCTCGCCCTCTACCGGGCGACGACGCCGCACCCGGGCTTCGGGATCCTGCGCTCCTGGGCGGCCGGCATGCCGCGCGGCAGCTTCGTCTTCACCTCAAACGTCGACGGCCAGTTCCAGGCCGCAGGCTTTCCAAAGTCGAGCATTCTCGAGTGCCACGGGTCGATCGCTCACCTGCAGTGCACCCGGCCGTGCCGCCAGGAGATCTGGCCCGGGCACGAGCTCGAGGTCGCGGTCGATCCCGAGACCTTCCGCGCCGCTCCCCCGCTGCCCTCCTGCCCCGCCTGCGGCGCCCTCGCTCGCCCCAACGTGCTCATGTTCAACGACTGGCAGTGGATCCCTCACCGCAGCTCGGAGCAGGAGCGGCGCTTCGAGACCTGGCTGGACGAGGCCGGAGAGGGCCGGCTCGTGATCGTCGAGCTCGGCGCCGGCACCGGGGTTCCGACCGTGCGCCTGAACTCGGAGCGCATCGCCCGCAGCCGCCGCGGGACGCTCATCCGGATCAACCTCCGCGAGCCGCAGGTCCCTCCAAACCAGATCGGGATCGCGTGCGGCGCCTTGGAGGCCCTGCAGAAGATCGACGACCTGCTCGGATGACGCTTCTTTTTCGAGCCCAGGCGGCGCTGCCGCCTGGGCTCGAAAAAGAAAACGGTATGATTCCGCACCGGAGGAACGCGATGTCCAAACTCTGGATCATGCTGGGCGAGAACGAGGCCGCCGGCTGGGACGCTCTGCGCAAGGATTACCAGGACAAGAAGATCGAGATCATCCACCTCGACGCGAGGGTGTGGGCCATCGTCGAGGCCGAGGAGCCGCCGTCAGGCTACGAGGGCCTCAGCAGCTCGGAGCCAGCCGACGGCATGTACATCGACCCCAACGGCTCCCCCCTCTACCTGGCCGGCGGCAAGGTCGTCCCGTCCGGCAGGTCGGTCATCGAAGCGCTCGGCGGCGAGGCGCTCGCCATTCTCGAGTCGACCGGGGACGTCGAGGCCACGCTGCAGCGGCTCGGCCGGATCTTCTGAGGAGGAGCCATGGCATCGAGGATCGTGTCCGCAGTTCTCGCCGCAGCCCTCGCCGGCGGCGTCGCCGCCGCCCAGACCCCGGACTGGGAGCTCGGCGGGCGGGTGCTGTCCGTCCACGCGGCTGCGTCCACCGACGAGATCGCGGGTCTCGGAGCCGCGCTCGAGGTCGACGACGGCTTCGGCCTCGAGATCGACGCGACCCTGCTCATCTCGGAGCTCTTCACCGCCGAGATCTCCGCGGCGGTCTCCCGCCACGACCTCAGCCTGGTCGAGGCCGGAAGCTGCTGCGGGGCCGCCGACGGCGGTGAGGTCTGGATCCTCCCGATCACCCTCATCGTCCGCTACCACCTTCCGGTCTACGGGCCATGGGACCCCTACGCCGGGCTCGGCCTCACCTGGGCGGCGCCCTACTACGACCTCGAGCCCGAGATCGAGAGCGCGGGCGTGGAGCGGCTGGATGTCGAGGGCGGCGTGGGTTTCGCCGCGCAGATCGGCGTCGGCTACGCGATCGACGCCCACTGGCGGGCGAACCTCGACCTGCGCCACCTCGGCTACTCGCTCGATGTCCGCGTGCGGACGGCCGAGGGCGACCTCGACCCGGTGCCGCTCGATCTCGAGCCCTGGGTCTTCAGCCTCGGTCTCGGCTACCGGTTCTGACGGACGCCACCCCGGCGCGCGACAGGCGCGTCTCGAGCTCCGCGGCCGACACCCCGACCACCGTCACGGTCTTGTCCTGGGAGGAGGCGCCGGACGTGATCTCGATCGCCTGCGGCGGCAGCTCGAGTGCGTGCGCCAGCAGCCGTCTCACCGCTTCGTTGGCGCGCCCGCGCTCGGGAGGCGCCGCCACCTCGAGCTTGAGTGCGAAACCGTGAGCTCCGATCAGGCGCTCGCGACGAGAACCGGGTTTGACCCTGACCCGCAGGCGGACGCCCCCGGGCGTCGCCTGCAGCTCGACGAAACCGCTCACCCGAGGATGACCCCCCGTTTGGAGCCGGCGATGAAGTCGAGCAGGCTCGCGACGTCCGGCTGACCGCCGAGCTCCTCGCGGATCGCGGCGAGCGCCTGGGTGGTGTTGAGCCTGGGGTTGTGGAGCAGGCGCCAGGCCTGCTTGAGCGCCGCCCGCCGGTCCTCGGAGAAGCCCTTGCGCTCGAGGCCGATGACGTTGGGCCCGTAACACTTGGCCGGCCGGTTGCCGACGGTGCTCATGAACGGCAGGCAGTCCTTGTTCGCACCCGTGAAACCGCCGAGAAATGCGTGCTGGCCGACGCGGGTGAACTGGTGCACCGCCGACAGGGCGCCGATGGTCGCGAAGTCGCCGACCTCGACGTGGCCGGCCAGCGTGCCGCTGTTGGCGAAGATCGTGTGCGAGCCCACCCGGCAGTCGTGGGCGACGTGGGCGTAGGCCATGAAGAGATTCTTGTCGCCGATCCGCGTCAAACCGCCGCCGCCGGGAGTTCCCCGGTGCAGGGTGACGAACTCGCGAACCCAGTTGTCGTTGCCGATCTCGAGCCTGGTCGCCTCACCCGCGAACTTGAGGTCCTGCGGCGGCGCGCCGATCGAGCAGTGGCTCTCGAAGCGGTTGCGATCGCCGACGCTGGCCCCGCTCGCGAAGCGGCAGAACGGTCCGATCTCGCAGTCGGCGCCGATCGCGACCCCGGCCTCGATCACCGTGTAGGCGCCGACGGTGACACCGTCGCCGAGGCGCGCCGCGGGGTCGACGACGGCAGTCGGATGGATGCGAACCCCCATCACCGCCTCCCCATTGCGGACATCATGTCCGCCTCGCACACCACATCCTCGCCCACGAGGGCGCGGCCGTGCAGCTTGGCGAAGTTCGTTCGTTTGGCGAGAATCTCGACCTCGAAGACCACCTGGTCGCCGGGAATCACCGGCTTCCGGAAGCGACAGTTGTCGATGCCGGTGAAGTAGATCAGCTTGTCCTGCCGGTCCTCCACCTGGCTGAAGAGAAGGAATCCGCCGGCCTGTGCCATGGCTTCGACGAGCAGGACCCCCGGCATCACGGGCACCTCCGGGAAGTGCCCGAGGAAGTGCGGCTCGTTGATGGTCACGTTCTTGATAGCCCGGATCGACGAGGCGTCCATCTCGAGCACGCGGTCGATGAGCAGGAAGGGGTAGCGGTGCGGCATCACGCGGAGGATGTCGGTTATGTCCCTCATGCGTCCTTCTTCTCCAGCGCTGCGAGCCGGCGTTCGAGGTCCTTGACCTTGTCGCGCAGGAGATCGAGGCGCTGCAGGTTCGCGTTGGCCTTCAGCCACTCCCGGTGCGGGCGCGCCGGTGTCCCGGCCACCGTGGCGCCGTCGGGCACGTCTTTGAACACCGCCGCCCTGGCGGCCGCGACGACGCCACTGCCGATGCTGAGGTGCCCGGAGCAGCCGGCCTGGCCGGCGAAGACCGAGTGGTGCCCGATCGTCGTCGAGCCCGAGATCCCGACCTGCGCCACCAGCAGGCAGTGCTCTCCGACGACCACGTTGTGGGCCAGCTGCACGAGGTTGTCGACCTTGGTGCCGCGCCCGATCCGCGTCTCGCCCAGCGCCGCCCGGTCGACGCAGACGTTGGCCCCGAGCTCGACGTCGTCCTCGATGACCGCGATCCCCACCTGCGGCACCTTGTGGTGGACTCCCTTGACGGTCGCGAAGCCGAAGCCGTCCGAGCCGATGACGACCCCTGAGTGCAGGATGCAGCGGTCGCCGACCCGGCAGCGGTCGAGGACGACGACCCGCGGGTGCAGCAGGCAGTCGGCGCCAACCTCGGCCTCGCGGCCGAGGACGGCACCCGCGCCGATGACGCTCCGGGCGCCGACCCGGGCGCCGGCGCCGACCACGGCCTGCGGCCCAACGCTGGCGTCGGGCGCGAGCACCGCGCCCTCGGCCACCACTGCCGAGGGGTGAACGCCGGGCGCGGGCCGCTGCAGGGGGTGGAAGATCTCGAGGGCCTTCGCCAGCGCCAGGTAGGGCTCGGCGCACAGCAGCAGGGTGCGCCCCGGAAGCAGCCCCGCATCGGCCGCCAGGATGGCGCCCGCGGCCGAGGCCCTCGCCGTGTCCACATACTTCGGGTTGTGGAGAAAGCTCAGGTGCTCGGCCCCGGCGCTGTCGAGCGGCCGCACGCCGGTGACGACGAGCTCGGCATCGCCGATGACCGTGGCATTCACGGCCTCGGCGAGGTCGGCGAGACGCAGCGGACGGCTCACTGGACGCGGTTGAAGCGCCGGATCACCTCGTCGGTGATGTCGATCGTCTCGTCGGCGTAGACGAGGCCGGACTGGAACTTGTTGAAGATCATGGTCAGGCCCTGCTCCTTGCCGATCTGGTCGATGATCGGCATGATCCGCTCCTCGAGGCTGCCAAGCTCCCGACGCTGCGCCTCGGCCACCTCGCGCTGGGCGTCGTCCTGGAAGCGGCGGATCGCGATCTGCTTGTCCTCGATTTCCTTCTGCATCTCCGCCTGGCGCGCCTCGGAGACCGTGAAGCGCTGCTTGTTGAACTGGTCCTGCAGCGCCGCGAGCTCCTGCTGCAGGCTCTGCCCCTGCTGCGCCTTGGCTTCGGTCAGGGAGCGCAGCCGCTGCATGACCTCTTTGCCGGGGTCGGACTCGGTCACGACCCGCTGCACGTCGATCACCGAAACCTTCGCCTGCGCCGCCGCCGGCAGCGCGAAGGCCAGAACCAGAGCGCCCGCTACCATCACCCGAACTGCGTTCCGAATCATCGTCGTGTCCTCCATGAATTTTCGCTAGAACGTTGTCCCGATCGAGAACTGGAAATCGCTGTCCTGCTCGTCCGGGAACGGATCGAGATTGTAGCCGTAAATGAAGCGGATCGGCGCCTGGAAGATCGGCAGGAAGATCCGCATCTCGGCGCCCGCGGTGCGCCGCCAGAGGTTCAGCTCCCAGCCCTGCAGCTCGTGGTAGGTGTTGCCGGCGTCGAAGAACAGCACCAGCTTGACGGGCCCGCCGACCCGGAACTGGTACTCGAGGTTGAGCTGCCAGTAACGGTCGCCGCCCTCCCGCGAGCCGCCCGGGGTCACGAAGTAGAGGCCCGCCTCGGTCCGCGGCAGCACCGAGTAGTAGGGGAGGCCGCGCAGCGAGCGGTCGCCGCCCAGACGGTAGCGCTCGTACTGCGGGATGTCGGAGTCGCTCGAGGTCAGGAACTGCCCCGCCTCGGCGTGAAGGGCCCAGATGGTCTTCTTGGTGAGGGGCACGAAGAGCGTGTAGCCGACCTCCGGACGCACGTACTCGAAGTCGCCGCCGAGCAGGAAGCCCGCGAATCGCAGCCGCCCGTAGAAGGCCTCGCCGCGGTTGGTGTCGAAGGGGTCGTCCCGGGTGTCGCGGTTGTAGCCCGGGGTGATGGCGTGGATTTTTCCGGTGAAGACCTCGAAGGCGCGGTCGAAGGTGACGCCGTCGACTGGCGGAATGTCGATCGGACGGCCGTGGCCGTCGGTGGGGTCGCCGATGCCCCCGCTGCGCGTGATCAGGTACTTGGAGTAGTCGTCCTGGAAGGAGAGCACCGCACTGACCGACGCGAAGGGGCTGACCCCGAGACCGGTGGAGAGCGTGAAGCCGCTGGTCTCGCGCTGGTAGGACGAGAAGCCGATCTGCTGGACGTCGACCTGGGACTTGTAGACCGAGGCGCCGAGGAGGATCCGGCGGTCGAGAAAGTAGGGCTCCGTGTAGCTGAGGGTGTAGAGATCGGCGCGCCGGCCGAGCTGCAGCGAGACCCCCACGGAGTTGCCGCGCCCGAGGAAGTTGCGGGTGTTGAACTGGCCCTGGATGAAGAACCCGTCGAGCTCCGAGTAGCCCGCACCGAACTGGACGTCGTTGCGACCGACCTCGTTGCCTTCGACGGTCACGTTGACCCGTTTCTGCTCCTCGTCGAAGTCGAACTCCAGCGGCTCCTCGACGAGCTTGAAGTAGCCAAGCGCGTTGACCTTGAAGACCGAGGAGCGGAACAGGCCCATGTTCATGTACTGGCCTTCGGCGACCCGAAACTCGCGGCGCAGGACCTTGTCCCTGGTCGAGGTGTTGCCCTTGAACTCGAGCCGGCCGAGAGAGTAGCGGTCGCCCTCGAAGACGTCGATCGTGACGTCGACGATCTTGTCCTCGCCCTCCCTGCGGCTCCAGGCCTCGTTGGTGTAGGCGTAGACGTAACCGCTGTTGTGGTAGCCCTCCTTGACCCGCTCCATGCCGTCCTCGATGACTTTGCGGTTGTAGGTCTTGCCGACCTCGACCTCGAAGGCTCGGGTCAGGCCCTCGGCGTTGAAGACCTCCGCGCCCGCAACCTTGAAGGAGCCCAAGGTGTAGGGGGGCCCCTCCTCGACCGGCACCGTCACGAACATCCGGAACTTCTTGTCCTTCAATGATTCGGCGTTCGGCTTCTTGGCCACGAGCTCGAGCTGCGGCTCGCCGACCTTGATGTCGATGTAGCCCTGGTTCTGGTAGAAGGTCCGCAGGTTGTCCCGATCCTCGTCCCAGGCCTCCTTGGTGAAGATGATCTTCTCGCCGAAGAAGTAGCGCGGGCCCTTCTCCTTGGTCTTCTTCAGAACGCCGCGCAGCTTGCGGTCCGAGTAGACGTCGTTGCCGACGAACTCGATGTCCGCGATCTTGACCTTGCCGCCCTCGTCGATCTGATACACGACCTCGCGCTTGTTCTTGCCGAGATCCTGGACCCTGTGCTCGACCCGCGCCGACCGGAAGCCCTCCGCGTCGTAGACCTCCTTGATCGCGGTCTCGATGCGCGAGAGCTGGGCCAGGCTGAGAGGAACGTTGCGGGGAATCTCGACACCCTTCTCGTCGAGCTTGTCCTTGATGTCGGTCGTCTTGAGCTTCTTGTTACCCTCGAAGTTCACGGTCGTGACGAAAGGCCGCTCGGTGACGACGACGAACAGCGTCGCGGTGCCGTCCCCGTGGTCCTCGACGTCGATCCGGAGGTCCTCGAAGAGCCCCGAGTCCCAGAGCCGGCGGTACCCGTCCGCCACGAGCTCCCGATCGAGCGGATCACCGGGCTCGAGACCCAGGTAGTACGACACCGAATCGATGGTCAGGGTCACCCCGCCCTCGACGACGATCTCCCGGACCTCCGTCCCGCTCTGCGCCGCAGCAACCCCCGCGATCACGGTGACCGCAGCCAGCACGACCAGCCATGCCGGCCTCACAGCGCGTCCTGTCCCTGGGCCACCGCGCTCCGGCTGCCCAAGCCCACGACCGGATGGTCGTCGTGCACCCACACCTGAAGCTCCATCCCTTCCGCTGCGCGATGCTGAATCAAGTAGTCGGCCACCGGGTCTTCGACCCACTGTTTGACCAGCCGCCGCAGCGGCCGCGCGCCCGCCTGCGGATCGACCCCGCAGCGCTCGAGGAGCCAGCCGGCGAGATCGGGGGAGAAGGCGATGCCGACGTTTCTCCGCCGCAGCACCGCGGCGGTCTCCTCCAGGAGCAGCCGCGCCACCTGCAGGAGGCTCGCCCGGTCGAGGGCGCCGAAGACGATGATCTCGTCGAGACGGTTGACGAACTCCGGCGGGAAGTGCCGCCGGACCTCGCGGTCGACCAGGTCGCGCACCTGCGTGGTGGCGATGCTCCCGCCGCCCCCGAATCCCACCCGGTCGTCCTCCACGAAGTCGCGGCCTCCCAGGTTCGAGGTCATGATGATCAGGGTGTTTGTGAAGTCGATGACGTTGCCGTAGTTGTCGGTCAGCCTGCCGTCCTCGAGCACCTGCAGCAGCAGGTTGTAGATGTCCGGATGCGCCTTCTCGATCTCGTCGAGCAGGACCACGGAGTAGGGATTGCGGCGAACCTGCTCTGACAGCTGGCCACCCTCCTCGAAACCGACGTAGCCCGGCGGCGAGCCGATCAGCCGCGACACCGTGTGCTTCTCCATGTACTCGGACATGTCGAAGCGGACCAGATGCCGCGGGTCCTGGAAGAGGAAGCCGGCCAGCTGTCGGGCGACCTCGGTCTTGCCGACGCCCGAAGGGCCGAGAAAGATGAAGGAGCCGATCGGCCGGTTGGGGCTGGTCACGCCGAGCCGGCTGCGCCGGATGGCACGGGCCACCGCGGCGATGGCGTCGTCCTGACCGACGACGCGCTGGCGCAGGATCTCCTCCATGCGCTGCAGCCGCCCGGCCTCGTCCTCTCCGATCGAGGTCACGGGGATGCCGGTCCAGGAGGCCACCACCTCCTCGATATCGGAGCGGCGGACCAGCGCCGGATCTGCCGAGCCCTCGGCGTGGGTTCTCTCCAGCATCTCGAGCTCCTCGCGCAACCGAAGCTCCTCCTCCCGCAGCTCCACTGCGAGCTCGAACTCCTTGCGCGAGATGGCGTCCTTCATCGACGAGACCACGTTCCGGATCTCGCGCTGCACGTCCCGCAGCGACGAGGTCGATGCAACCTTGCGCAGCTTGACCCGGGCTCCCGCCTCGTCGAGAACGTCGATCGCCTTGTCCGGGAAGGAACGGTCGGTGATGTAGCGTCCGGAATGGCTGACCGCCGCCGCGATCGCGCCGTCGGTGAAGCGAACGCCGTGGAAGTCCTCGTAGCGGCTGCGTACGCCCTCGAGGATGGCGACGGTCTCCTCCTCGGTGGGCTGGCGGATCGCCACCGGTTGGAACCGGCGCGACAGAGCGCGGTCCTTTTCGACGTACTTGCGGAACTCCCGCACGGTCGTGGCGCCGATGCAGGTGATCTCGCCGCGGGAAAGCGCCGGCTTGATGATGTTGGCCGCGTCGAGCGAGCCCTCGGCCGACCCGGTGCCGATCAGCGAGTGGATCTCGTCGATGAAGATGATGACCTCGCGGTGGTCGAGGAGCTCCTTCAGAAGGCCCTTGAGGCGTTCCTCGAACTGGCCGCGGTACTTGGTCCCGGCCACCAGCAGCGACAGGTCGAGGGCGAGGATGCGGCGGTCGGCGAGCAGCACCGGCACCGATCCGTCGACGATCCGGCTGGCCAGACCTTCGACGATCGCGGTCTTGCCGACCCCTGACTCGCCGAGCAGCAGCGGGTTGTTCTTGGTCCGCCGGCTCAGGATCTGGACCATGCGCTCGACCTCCTGCTCGCGACCGATCAGGGGGTCGAAGCCGCCCTCGGCGGCGATCGCCGTGAGGTCCCGGGAGTACTCCGAGATGTGGGGCGTCGCCTGCGCGGAGGCCTCGGCCTCGAGCTCGCGGCCACGCCGGATGGTCTCCTCGCGCAGCTGGAAGAGCTCGAGCCCGCGTGCGCTGAGGTACTGGGCCGCGGTCGAGCCCTCGACCCGCATCAGGCCGAGCACGAGGTGCTCCGAGCCGACGCTCGTGTGCCCCATGCTCTCCGCCTCGTGCACGGCGTAAGCGAGAGCCTTCTTGGTGTCCTCGGCGAGCGGCAGGTCGGGCGAGGTGCTGACGCGCTCGACCCCGAGCCGACTCCCGAGGAGCTGGTCGCGGAGCTCGCGCGCGTCGAGACCTTTGCGCTCGATGAGGGCGACGAACGACGGGTCCGCCTCGCGCAGCATGCCGAGCAGCACGTGCTGGGTCGCGATGGCGCGGCTCGAGGACCGGCTCGCCTCGTAGCGAGCGAAGAACAGGCTTCGCCTGACGTGCTCGTTGAATCGTTCAAACATGCTCGAAACGTGCGCCCGCAGGCGCGAGGCGGAATACGCCATCACACATGCGGGCGAGCTCTTCGTCGTGGGTCACTATAATTGATGTCAATCCGGCCAGCAAATGAAGGTCCTTGACCATCGCGAAGACCTGCTCGGCATTGGCTCGATCGAGGTTTCCGGTCGGCTCGTCGGCCAGCAGCAGGCGCGGTCGCATGGCCAGAGCCCGCGCCACCGCGACCCGCTGCTGCTCGCCCCCCGACAGCATGTCCGGGAAGTGGCCGGCACGATCGCCTAAGCGCACGGCATCGAGGAGCTCGCGGGCCCGCGCGCGGGCCTTCGCGGCACCCGTGCCGGCGATGCGCAGCGGCAGCGCCACGTTGTCGAGGGCGTCGAGCTCGTCGAGCAGGTAGTGGTGCTGGAAGATGAAGCCGATCATCCGGTTGCGCAGCCCGGCGCGCTCGCCGCCGTCGAGCCCGGCGACATCGCGGCCGTCGAGCCGAATCCGCCCGCCGTCGGGTCGGTCGAGGAGGCCGACCAGGTGCAGCAGGGTGCTCTTGCCGACGCCCGAAGGTCCCACCACGGCCAGCAGCCGGCCCTCGGCCACCTCGAGGTCGAGCGCGGTGAGCACCTCGACGCGAGCGGCGCCGACGCCGAAGCCCTTGCTGACGCCCTCGAGCTCGACCATCATCCCCGGCTCACTCATAGCGCAGGCCCTCGGCCGGCTCGCGCCGCGCCACCAGGCGCGCAGGCAGCCAGGATGCGGCCGCCGCCAGCGCCAGTGCGACCGCCATGACGAAAGCGACCATGGCCGGGTCGACCCGGAACGGCACCGAGGCCGCTGCGAAGACCCCGCGCGGCAGCGGCAGGGCACCGGTGCGGTCGAGGATCAGGGCCACGGCCACCCCGAGAGCCGCGCCGACGGCGGCGCCGACCATGCCGATCGCGATGCCGAGGGCGAGGAACAGCCGGCGCAGCGACCGCGGCGGCAGTCCGATGCCCGCCAGCACCGCGAGGTCGACCCGCTTCTCCGCCGCCACCATCGCGACGTTGCACAGCAGATTGAGAGCAGCCACGACCAGCATCAGCCCGACGGCGACGAAGATCATCACCCGCTCGAGAGCGAGGGCGAGCAGCAGCGGCCGGTGCAGCTCATCGAGGCCCTCCACCCTGGCTTCGACGCCGGCGGCCGCCAGCGCCGCCCGCGCCCGAGCACCGAGCCTCCACGGATCGGCGGGATGCCGCAGCTCGATGGCCTCGACGACCGGCTCGCCCCACAGCAGCCGCTGGGCGATCTCGAGCGGCAGCACGACCGAGCCGGCCTCCGCGCCGGGCTCGGGCACGCGAATCGCGGCAACCTCGGCGACCGCCCGCACCGGCAGCGGCCCCATCGGCGTCATCCGCTGGCGCGGCGCCACCACCTGGATCTGCTCTCCGACGCCGACCATCAGGCGTCCGGCCAGGATGCTGTCGACGCCGACCTCGAGCACGTCAGAGCGGCCGCTGACCGATGCCGGAACGGCATCCGTCGCGGAGCTCACCAGGCACGTGCCGCGAACTACCTGCACCATCTCCACGCCGGGCGCCACCTCATGCAAGACCGGCGCCAGCCGCGCCGGGTCGACGAGCCGCCGCCCCTCCGCCGGCACCACCCGCGCGTGGGTGGCGCGCGCCACGAGCTCCGCCCGGATGCTCGACTGAAAGCCCTCGAGCAGGGCCAGCGTGACGACGAGAGCCAGCACGCCGAGGCCGAGCCCGACCATGGAGATCAGAGTGACGGTCGCGACGTGGGTGCGGCGCCGCAGGCCTCCGAGGTAGCGGCGGGCGAGGTGCAGCTCAGCGGACATCGCCGCCGCGCCGGCATCCGGGGATCCGGACAGTCGTCCGCCGCCTCGCCCCCCGCGAGCTCCGGCCATTCGCGCGCGCGGTGGCGGCCGATTCCCTCATCTCAATCCCGCGGACGCAGCTGGGGGAACAGGATCGCGTCGCGGATCGACTGCTGGTTGGTCAGCAGCATCACGAGGCGGTCGATGCCGATCCCCTCGCCGCCGGTCGGCGGCATGCCGTGCTCGAGGGCGCGCACGAAGTCCTCGTCGACCTGCCCGCCCTGCTCCGCCGCCTGCGCCTCGAGCCGGCGCCGTTGCTCGTCGGGGTCGTTCAGCTCGGTGAAGGCATTGGCGAGCTCCATGCCGCCCGCGAAGAGCTCGAAGCGCTCGACCGTGTCCGGATCGTCCGGGCGGGACTTGGCGAAGGGCGAGATGTCGCGCGGGAAGTCCATGATGAAGGTCGGGTCGATCATCCGCGGCTCGGCGGTCATCTCGTAGAGCTCGGCGAGCAGGCTGCCGTCGGAGCGCTCTGCGATCCGCTGCACGTCGAGGGCGCGCGCCGCCGTCTCCATCCGCCCCCGGTCGGCGAGGTCCTCGGGAGTGAGGTCCGAGTACGCGAGGATCGCGTCGCGCATCGTCAACCTCCGCCACGGCCGGCTGAAGTCGATCACGTGCTCGCCCCACTGCAGCTTCGCCGCGCCCACGACCTCCTCGACGACCCCGCCCAGGAGCTCCTCGGTAAAGTCCATCAGCAGCTCGTAGTCGGCGTAGGCCCAGTAGAACTCGAGCATCGTGAACTCGGGGTTGTGGCGGGTCGAGATGCCTTCGTTGCGGAAGTTGCGGTTGAGCTCGAAGACGCGCTCGAAACCGCCCACGGTCAATCGCTTCAGGTAGAGCTCGGGAGCGATTCGGAGGTAGAGGTCGAGGTCGAGGGTGTTGTGGTGGGTGACGAAGGGGCGCGCCGCGGCCCCGCCCGCGATGGGCTGCATCATCGGCGTCTCCACCTCCATGAACCCGGCCGCCTCGAGGCGGCGCCGGATGGACGACACCACCCGCGACCGCACCTCGAAGACCTCGCGCGAGGCGGGGTTGGACAGCAGGTCGAGGTAGCGCTGGCGGGCGCGCGCCTCGCGATCCGCGAGGCCGTGGTACTTCTCGGGCAGCGGCCGCAGGGCCTTGGCGAGCACTGTCAGGCCCCGGACGGCCACGCTCAGCTCGCCCGCCCGCGTCCGGAACACGGTGCCCTCGACGCCGACGAAGTCGCCGAGATCGAGGAGCTCGAAGACCTTCCAGGCACTGTCGTCGAGGTCGCTGCGGCGGAGGTAGAGCTGGATCTGGCCAGCTCCGTCGCTGAGGTCGGCGAAGGAAACCTTGCCGTGGCCGCGGATCGCGCGCAGCCGGCCTGCGAGCCGCACCTGCGGGCGCTCCGCCTCGAGCTCGGCGGTGCCCGACCCGTCGTAGCGGGCCCGCAGCGCGCTCACCGATGCCGCGACCCGAAATCGCCGGGGGTAGGGCTCGTGGCCGAGCGCCTTGAGCGCCTCGAGCTTGGCGCGCCGGTTCGCGATCAGCTGCTCGACTGGCTGTTGGGCGTCGTCCCTGCTCTCCACGCCACCTCCCGGCACCTCGCGCGGCGCGTCATTCTACCATGGCACTTCGGCTGCGCCGAATTGCAGGATATTGTCTTTCAATGATTTACCTCTTGCGGGTCGAGCGGCCTGGGGCCGCGGCACCGGGGCCCGACCGCCCTCCCGCGGCGGCGCGCGGCCGCCTCCGCTGCGGGCGGCGCGGCGGCGCTTCGCCGCGCAGCGCCGCGAGCTCGGCGTCGCTGATTGTCCGGAACTCGCCCGGCTTCAGAGAGTCGTCGCGCAGGGGGCCGATCGCGGTCCGCCGCAGGCGCTGCACGTGGTGCCCGGCGCGAAAGAAGAGCTCCCGCACCTCGTGCGTCCGGCCCTCGGTGACCTCGACCCGCCACCAGGTGACGGTGGAGGCGCGACCCCGGGTCTCGCGCCGCACCTGCCGCGGCCGCACGCGGCGGCCCTCGATCGTGGTCCCGGCCATCAGCTTGCGGAGCTCGGCCTCGCTGAGGTCGCCGCGGATCTTCACCAGGTACTCCCGCACCAACCCGTAGCGCGGGTGAGCCACCCGTGCGGCCAGATCGCCGTCGTTGGTGAGGATCAGGAGGCCTTCCGAGTGGTAGTCGAGGCGACCCACCGGGTAGACCCGCTCGCGGATGATCGGCCGCACGAGGTCGACCACGGTCCGCCGCTCCTCGGGGTCGTCGCAGGTCGTCATGACCTCGCGGGGCTTGTACAGGAGCAGGTAGCGGGGGGTCTCGGCCGCCCTGAGCGGTTTGCCGTCGACCCTGATGCGGGCGGTGGCCGCGTCCACCGTCGCGCCCGGCTCGGCCACCCGTCCGTCGACCGTCACCCGGCCCTCGGCCACCATCCGGTCGGCGTCGCGCCGCGAGCACATCCCGCTGCGCGCGATGATCTTCTGCAGTCTCTCCTCGGCCATCATTCCCTCCCGGGAGCCACCGCCTCACGGCGGGACGCGCATTGTACCCTGCTCCCCGAGCTCCCCGCCCCGTCCACGGCTCACCACGTCCTCATTCCTCATTCCTCATTCCTCATTTCGAATTCCGAATTCCGAATTCTGCCTTTCTCTCCTATTCTGGTTGCGACATGCCCCGCATCGACATCTCGGTTCTCGAGCGAGACCTGCTCTTGAAGGGCGTGTGGGAGAGCCTCGGCGCACCCCGGTGTCTGGTCACCGGTGGTTACCTGCGCGACCGGCTGCTCGGGCGCGCCACCACCGACCTCGATCTCGTGATGCCGGGAACGGCCGACGAGGTCCGGGGCCCCGCGCAGCGACTCGCCGCCCGGCTCGACGCCTCCGCCCACCTCCTGGGCCGCGGCGAGAACCGTGTCTGGAGGATCGACACCTCCGGGCTCAAGGTGGAGCTGTGGCCCCTCGGAACGCTCGATCTGGAGCGGGACATCCGGCGCCGGGACTTCAGCATCAACGCCCTGATGTGGCCCCTGCCGGCGGGACCGCTCGACGACCGCGTCGGCGCCGTCGCCGACCTCGAGAACGGGGTGCTGCGCGCCGTCGCCCGCCGCAACCTCGTCGAGGACCCGGTGCGCCTGGTGCGGACGGCCCGCTTCCTCGCCCAGCTCCCCGGCCTCGAGCTCGAGGCGCGAACCGCCGGGTGGGTCCGTTCGCTCGCGCCGCGCCTGCGCCACGCCCCCCGCGAACGCCTCGGTCAGGAGCTGCTCCGGCTGGTGACGGCCGCCGGCGCCGAGCGCGGCCTCCGCGCCCTGCTCGAGCTCGGGCTGTTGACCCGGACATCGCCCTCCGCGACGTCATGCGACCCGGCCTGGCTCGGTACCAATGCCGAGGCCGCCTCCCGCCTGCGGCCGACGGCCCACCCTCACCGGGCGGCGCTCGGGATCGCGGGCGATGCGCCCGCGCTCACCCTCCTGCTCCGCGCCTGGGGCTCACCCCACGCCGATGCCGTCGCGGGCTACGCCTGGCCGCGCACCGTCCGTCACCATGCGGCGCGGGCGGCCCGCATGCTCGACGAGGCGCTTTCGGTCGTGGACGCGGCAGCGGCCGAGCGTCGCAGCTTCATCCACCGCGCCGGCGCCTCGTTTCCCTCGGTGCTCGCAGTCGCCGCCGCCCTCGAGCCCGGACGGAGCTGGGCCCGCTGGTGGCGCCTGTGGCGCGACCGCGGCCGCGAGCTGGTCGAACCCGAGCCACTCCTCCCGGGCGAGGAGGTCGGCGCGTTGCTCGGGATCCCGCCCGGACCGGAGCTCGGCCGCGCCGTCGATGCCCTCACGAGAGCCCAGGTGAGGGGCGAGGTCCGGACGCAGGAAGGCGCGGCGCGCTGGCTGCGCAGGCATGCACCAAGCCTGACGCACACCGTTCAACGTTGAACGTTGGACGTTGAACGCACCCACCCGCCCGACCGTGCCTCCGGAGTGGCGGGTGGCGAGAACGTTCGAAGGTCAGAACCGCCGGCGCTGCAAGCTCGTGGCGTCGCTCCGTCGGCGCGGCGCCGCTCACACCGAGCCGGGGTCCTGCCGCAGCTGTTCCCAAAACGCGCGCCGGCGCTCGCCGCCGCTGCCGGGCTCGATGAGATCGTGCACCTCGTCGAAGGAAGCGGCCCAGGCTCCAGGCGGCAGCTCGTCGCCGACCACCAGCACCGTGGCCCGGTTCGGGTTGACCGGCTCGCCGACGAGCACCACCGGGTCGTCGACCTCGCCGAGCCCCGCGGTCCACAGGAGGTGCGGCACGAAGGCCAGCTTGTCGTAGGTCCACAGATAGTCGTCGAGGATCTGCCGGCGGCCTTCGTCGGCCACCCAGACCACGACCCTGACGCCTGCGCGCTGCAGGCGCTCGACGACCGCCGCCAGCTCCCGCGCACGCTTGTCGCTCGCGAGTGGGTGCAGCTCGAGGCGGGTCATGATCGGGCGATTCTAGCGCGCCCCAGCGCGCCTTGGAATCGCCATCGCCCCGCCACTCGGCGGCCGCCGATCAGTGGTATGTTCGCGCCATGATGATCCTCGACGATGCGCAGCACGCCTACGTGATCCGCGGCGGCCGGCCGATCGCCGGCACCCTGGTGCCAGGCGGCAACAAGAACGCCGCGCTGCCGATGCTCGCCGCGAGCCTCCTCGCCGACTCTCCGGTCGAGCTCGCCAACGTGCCGGCGATCCGCGACGTCGCGGTGATGCTCGAGGTGCTCGCGAGCCTCGGCGCGGGCATCGCGCCCTGCGGCCCGGAGAGCTGGCGCATCGACCCCTCGGCGGTCACCGGTTTCGAGGTCCCGGAGGGGCTCGCCGGCGAGATCCGCGCCTCCTTCCTGCTCGCCGGTCCGCTGCTCGCCCGCCATGGACGCGCCGAGCTGCCGCGACCCGGCGGCGACCGCATCGGGCGCCGTCCGCTCGACACCCACGTGCACGCTCTGCAGGCTCTCGGCGCCGAGGTCGAGGTCGGCGCCGACTGCTACCACCTGCGCGTCCGCGGCGGCCTCCGGGGCGCGGACCTCTTTCTGCACGAGATGAGCGTCATGGGCACCGAGAACGCGATCATGGCCGCGGCCCTCGCCGCGGGGACGACGGTCATCCGCAACGCCGCCTCGGAGCCGCACGTGCAGGAGCTCTGCCGGCTCATCAACGCCATGGGCGGGCAGATCTCAGGGATCGGCACCAACACGCTCGAGATCGTCGGCCAGCGCGCCCTCCACGGCGCGTCCGCCAGGATCGGGCCGGATCCGGTCGAGGTCGGGAGCTTCATCGGCCTCGCCGCGGTCACCGGCGGCGAGCTCCGCATCGTCGGCGCCGAGCCCCGCAGCCACCACCGCATGACCGAGCTCTGCTTCGGGCGGCTCGGCATCGCCTGGCGGGTCGAGGGCGAGGACATCGTCGTCCCCGCAGGGCAGGAGCTGGTGATCCGTGACGACGTCCACGGCGCGATCCCGAAGATCGACGACGGGCCCTGGCCCGCCTTCCCCGCCGACCTGACCTCGATCTCGGTGGTGCTCGCCACTCAGGCGCGCGGCACGATCCTCATCCACGAGAAGATGTTCGAGAGCCGGCTCTTCTGGGTCGACCGTCTGATCGCGATGGGGGCCCGCATCGTCCTCTGTGACCCGCACCGGGTGGTGGTCGTCGGCCCCTCGAAGCTGCGCGGCCAGAACCTCGCGAGCCCCGACATCCGCGCCGGCATGGCCCTCGTGATCGCCGCCCTCGTCGCCGAAGGCGAGAGCGTGCTCCACAACATCCGCCAGGTCGAGCGCGGTTACCAGAACCTGCACCGACGCCTCTGCGAGCTCGGCGCCGACGTCGAGCGGATCGCGGAGTAGAGCCGGCGGCTCGACCGGCCCTCAGGGCCTGAAGATCTCGGGGCGATCGGGGTAGGCCGAGCGCAGCCTCTCGCCGAGGCCCGCCACCTCGTCTGCGGAGTGGGCGCGCAGCCGCTCGAAGGCCCACACCTCGACCCCGCCGTCGAGAACGAAGGGGCGGGCCAACGGCCGGAAGGCCAGCGCGACGTCGGTCGTGCGCCGGAAGCTGGTCGCCGGCTCGACCACGACGAGCTGGTCCGCGGCCCGCAGGTGGACCTGGATCGGGAAGGCCACCAGCACCGTGCGGGCCGCCAGCAGGCCGCGTGGGAAACCATCCCGCCGGTCGACGTGGGCGGCGCCCAGGATCTGCCCGACCGACGGGTGGTCCGTGCCCAGCGAGAGGTTCGCGAAGGCGAGCACCTGGTCGGACAGCAGCCCGCTGCTGGCAAGGACGTACACGGGCCCGCCGCCGGCGGCGCAGCGCCGGTCGAGGTAGACGAGGAGCCGCTCCACCTCGTCGAGGTCGTTGCGGACCTGCGGGCGGGCGCGGTCCTGCGGCAGCAGCGGCAGCCCGGATGCCGGTCCGAAGCCCGGCAGGTAGACCGCCGCGGTCATCAGGGCGCCCACCGCGACCAGCGCCGCGGCCGCCCTGCGGCGCGCCCGGCACCGCTCCAGGAGCCGGTCCGCCGCGAGCCCCACCAGCAGCAGGAGCTGCGGGTCGTAGAGGTACCAGTGCTGGGGCGAGTGGTCCTGGATGCCGATCATCAGCGTGTAACTGAGCAGCAGCAGCAGGCAGAGCCGCGCCGCGACCCGCCGCGTCGCCGGGCGGGCCAGCAGCAGGGCCGCGCTCGCCGCCGCCAGCGCGAGCCCGAGCACGCCGTAGTGGGCGAGCAGCGCCTCGATCCGCTCGCCGGCGGTGGCGGCAGCGTAGGCGGCGAAGCGGTCGCCGTAGTCGGTGCGCAGGCGCTGCACGACGATCGGCGCCGCCAGCGTGACCAGGACGAGGGCGGCGCTCGCGACCAGGACGAGCGGGCCGAGGAGATGGCCGCCCACCGCGCGCCAGCCGCGGCGGCGCGCCCGCACGGCGGCGACGGCGGCGTCGGCAGCCAGCACCAGGCAGAACGCCACCGCCCAGATGCCCCACCAGCGCCGGAAGAGCGCGAGCAGCGCGAGCACCGCGCCCGCCCCCGCCGCCCGCCGCGGACCGAGCCCGGCGGGCTCCGGCCGCGTCAGGGCGAGGACGGCGAGCGCGAGGGCGACGCCGCCGATGTCCAGGTAGCCGATGAGGACCGCCCGCCAGGGCACGGCGACGAGGAGCAGGGCGAGGGCGGCGATCCAGGGGGCCCGGCGCGCACCGAAACGGCGCAGCGCCACCACCAGCGCGAGCACGGTCGCCCCGCCGTAGATGGTGACGACCGCCAGCACGTAGACCAGCCGCGAGGCCCCGAGAACCGCCATCACGACGGCGACCGGCAGCGCGGGCAGCAGGTTGAGGTCGTTGTTGGCCACGGAGCTGGCGACGGCCCGCAGCGCGGTCGGAGGGTCGGCGGCGAGGGCCTGCGCCAGCCCCTGCGAGTAGGACCAGTACGCGACCTGGTCGGCGTGGTAGAGGGTCCTCTCGGCGGCGACGTACCACAGCGCGTAGGCGTTGAGGAGGACCAGGACCACTGCCACAGGGAGCAGCAGCGACGCAGCGGCGCGCCAGCGGCTTGCCGGGGGCTCCTGCGTCGGCGGCATACCGGAAGCCTAGCAGAATGTCAGATTACGCGGCCGCCAGCGCCTTCAGGAAGGCCTCGGCCAAGACCCCGAGCCGCCAGCCCCGGAGCCCGGCCGCGACGAGGTCCTGCTCCCGGGCGTGTCTCGGCGCCGCCAGGACGACGGCCTCGACGCAGACGCGCGGGCAGAGCAGGCCGGGGGTCAACCCGAGGGCCCCGGCGCAGGCGTCGCGCACCGCGAGCAGACGCTTCAGGCGCTGTCGCGCCTCCGGCCCGAGCTCGGGCTGCCGCGGCGCCTTCGTCCTCGGCGGCGCCGGTGATGGCGCCTGCAGGTGCGTGAGGACCTCGTCCCCCCAGTGCCGCGCGACCCGGGCGCTGACGCCCTCGACTGCGGCGAGGGCCTCGAGGTCCCCGGGCGGCGCCTCGGCGAGCACCAGCAGCTGGCGGTTGCCGAGGATCTTGAACGGTGGCAGGTCGAGCTCGCGGGCCGCACCGTCGCGCCAGCGGTGGAGGCTGAACAGGCGGTCCCGCGCTTCTCCGCGCAGGGTGTGGCCGCCCTTGATCCGCTCGAAGACCAGGGGGTCCTCCGGGGGGGCGACGAAGCGGACCTCCTCCAGGGTCCGAAACTCCTCCTCCGCCCACGACCAGCGGCCGAGCGTCTCGAGGCGGCGCTGCAGCCGGGCGGCGAGAGCGGCGAGGTAGGCCGTGTCGGCGGCGGCGTAGGCGACCTGCGATCGGGTCAGCGGCCGCTGCCCCCAGTCCGCCCGTTGGTGCTTCTTGTCGAGGCGGACGCCGAGCTCCTGCTCGAGGAGCGCCGCGAGGCCGGTCTTCGGCTCGCCCAGGAGCTGGGCCATGACCTGGGTGTCCTCGAGCCCGCGCACCTGCGCACTGTAGTCGCGGTCGAGCACCCGGATGTCGTAGTCGGCGCCGTGCATCAGGACCCTGACCGCCGGATCGCCGACGACCCTCCACAGCGGCTCGAGGTCTCGTGGCGCGAGCGCCAGTGGGTCGATGACCGCGTGATGGCTGTCGGCCGTGACCTGCACGAGGCACACCTTGTGGAAGTAGGAGTGCATCGAGTCCGCCTCGGTGTCGAGCGCGATGCAGCCGGCGGCCGCGCAGCGCTCGGCGACCGCGCGCAGCCCCTCCGCGCTTTCGATCCAGATCGGCCTCGGAACCTCCGGCATGGCCTGCGATCGTAGCACTGCTAAGCTCGCGCCATGGGCCAGGCCGTGTGGGGCGCCGATCCGGAGTTCTTCGGCCCCCGGCACGCCCACCGCGAGGCCCGCATCCTCAGCCGCCTGCGCCGGGTCGCGCCGGCTCCGGGGCTGCACCTCGAGTGCGCTGCCGGCGTGGGCTCGCTGTCGCTCGCCCTCGCCCGGGAGGGGCGGACGGTGGTCGCGGCCGACACCTCGGCCCGCTCCCTGGCCGTGCTCGCGCGGCGCGCTGCCGCCGCCGGGGCGGGCCGCCGGGTGCTGCCCGTCGTCGCCGATGTCACCCGCCTGCCCTTCGCCGCCGGGACCTTCGCCAGCGCCACCACCGCGGAGACCCTGGAGCACGTCGCCGAGGACGGCCTCGCCGCGCTCGAGCTCGCGCGCGTGCTGGTCGGCGGTGGGTGGCTGGTCGGCACGGTGCCGGCCGGACCCTCGCAGTGGTCGGTCTGGGACGACTGGGCGGGCCACCTCCGGCGCTACACACGGCAGGAGATGGAGCAGCTGCTGCGGAGCGCCGGGCTCCGCCCCGAGGTCACGGTCTGGGGTTGGCCGCTGCTGCGGGTCTACGACCGTGTGTTTCTCATGCGCGTGAACCGCCGCCGCCTCGACCACGCCGGCGGCGTGGGCGACGACCCGACGCTGCGGGCGGTGGCCGGCCTCGGCCGCCGCCGGCTGCTGGTCGCGCTGGTGCGGTCGCTCTTCGCCCTCGACCGACTCTTCGACGGCGTCCCCTGCGGCGTCGCCCTCGAGTTCGCGGCGGCGAAGCCGACGCCCGCCGAGCCGCGGCCGTGAATCAGGCGAGGACCTCGGACAGGAAGCGCTCCTCGGCCGCCGCCACCTCCCCCATCGCCGCCGCGACCTCGCCCGAGAACATCCTCGCCATCAAGGGGATGTTCATCTTGGCGAGCCACACGCCGCCGTCCTCGAGCTCGTAGACCGCCCACGAGCAGGGCATGATCGCCGCCATCTGCGGCGAGTCGGACAGCACCCGCCTCGCGAGCGCGGGCTTGCAGACGAAGAACAGCCGGATGCGGCGGATGCCGTCCGGCGTCTGGCCCTTCGCGGCGAGCTTGGCGTGCATGTCGAGGCTCGGCATGGGGAAGCTCCAGCCGTCGCCGGCGGGCACCACGCGCTCGATCCGCTCGCAGGTCTCCTCGAAGGACGCCGCACTGCGTCCCGCCACGACCATCTTCGTGCGCATCAGCCTCACGGCGAAAGCCGCCGCCGCGGCCGCCCCCAGCACGACTCCGGCCACCAGGATCACCGCCGCCGTCATGAGCCCTCCTCCGGCGCTCGGGCGCCATATCTTCACTGAATAACCATTATAGAAATTTCTTAATCAATGGCAAGCCCCCAGCGCGGCATCGGCACACGGGTCAGGGCCGCAGTGCTCACCGCGGACCCGCGTGGCCCTGCCGCTGCCACCAGGCGACGACGGCCCCGGCGACCGCCTGCGGCCGCTCCATGGGCGCGAAGTGGCTGCAGCCCGCGAGCTCGACGACCGTCGCCGACGGCAGCTCGCGGCCGAGACGGTCGGCGGCGGCCTTAAGGA
>JALOKS010000428.1 GCA_025456385.1 Thermoanaerobaculales bacterium
ACCACGGGCTCGCCGCGCCAGGCGAGCGGGTCGTGGTCACCGCCGGCCTGCCGCTTGGCGGCTCGGCGGCCACCAACCTGATCCGGGTGCTCGAGATCGAGTAGAGGCCGGCATTCCGGATTTCCGAGTTCCGATCTCGGATCTCCGACCTCGAATTACCGATCAGGGCTCTCACCCACCCTCGCGGTGCGTTCGCGGGGGCTCGAGCGGGAGCTCCTCCTTCCTCACTCCCCGCTCCCCGCTCCTGATGGCGCTGCCCATCTGCCACGGAGCGACGACCGTGATCGGCCGCCCCACGCTGAGCTCCTCGAAGGCCTGCGCCGCGCCCGCCGCCGTCACCTCGAAGGCCTGCGCCGCGCCCGCCGCCGTCACGATGACTGCTCTCTCGGCGCGCCGGTCCGCGATGGCGGCGACCAGCTCACGGGCGACCCCGGCCGACACCGGGCGCGCACCCGGCTCGCAGCGCACGAGGACCCCGCCCGAGGCGGCGACAAGCTCGAAATCGGCGCCGGTCCGCTCGCGGTCGAGGCGGGTGACGCGGGCACCAGGCTCCGCCTCCAGCTGCCGCCCGACCGCCGCGGCGAAGGCCTCGGGCGGGGCATCGCGCCACCACCCACGCGGGACGCCCGAGGGAACGGCGGCGCGGTCCGGGCGCCTGAGCTGCTCGGCGACGGCGCGGCGGTAGGCCAGGCACGCCCGCAGCTTCGGAAAGCGGCCGCACAGCCAGCGCTCCTCGGCCCGCTCGGAGGCGCACTGCGCGAGAACCAGCAGCGGCACCAGCAGGACCGATCCCGCGGCGAGGGTGATGGCCGTGAAGAGCGCCGCCACGCGAATGGAGCCGCCGGTGTGGAGGATGACCGCGAAGACGGCCGCAGCCGCCGCGAGGTAGGCCGCCAGCAGCACCATCGGCCGGTGCTCGGCCAGCAGCAGGCACGGGGCCCGCGCGAGGTCCTCCTCGGTGATCCCGAAGTCCTCGAGCCGCGGCTCGCCGGCGCCCTCCGCCATCGCAGCCTCCGATCACTCCCTCTTCTCAAGATAGGGCATCGATCGCAAGGTCGCCATCCGCCGAGGCGCGGCAATTCTGGAATTCGATTCTCCACTCACCGCCCCATGGACGCGCTCCTGGGAGGGCGGGCGGAATTCCGAATTCCGAATTCCGAATTCCTAATGCGACGTGTCGCCCTCCGGCTTGGCCGGCAGCGGCTTGCGCGGCAGGCGCTCGTCGCGGTTGGCGGCGTGCCAGATGACCGCCGCCGCGATCACCGCCGACTGCATCATGTCCTCGCGGCTCAGGTGGTCGAAGGTGTCGACGTCGGAGTGGTGGGTGCGGCTGTAGTCCATGTCGTCCTGGATGAACTGGAAGCCGGGGACGCCGACGCGGTCGAAGCTCAGGTGGTCGGTGCCGCCCGCGGTCTGCATGGTCACGTGATCGGCACCGAGATCGGCGAAGGGCGCCAGCCAGGCCTCGAAGATCGGCACCACGGCCGCGTTCTCCTGCGCGTAGAGCCCGCGGATGCGGCCCGCGCCGTAGTCGGTGTTGAAGTAGGCCGAGTGCGAGCTGTGGCCCGGCAGCGGCTGCAGGGGCCAGGTGGTGTCCCGCGCCCACGCCGGCAGGGCCAGCTGCTCGGGGTCGGTCGGCTCGGGCCGCGTCGCCAGGTAGCGGGTGACGTAGTCGCGCGAGCCGAGGAAACCCTGCTCCTCGCCGCTCCACAGGGCGGCGCGGATGCTGCGGCGGGGCACGAGGCCGCTCGCCTTGATGATCCGCAGGGCCTCCATGACCACCGCGCTGCTGCCCCCGTTGTCGGTGGCGCCGGTGCCCGCGTGCCAGGAGTCGAGGTGAGCGCCCAGCACCACGAGCTCGCCCGGGAGCTCGCTGCCGCGGATCTCCGCCAGGGTGTTCGCCCCGCTCGTCGCCTCGAACCACTGCACCGCGATGTCGATCTCGAGCTCGGGCTCGATACCCTTGTCGAGGAGGCGGACGAGGCGGTTGTAGTGCTCGGTCGCCATCACCAGCGCCGGCACGCCGAGCGGCACCGCCGGGTCGCGCTTGGCCGAGTTCCCCGACAGGCGCACCACGCCGTTGTCGCGCGAGCTCGGCTCGATGGTCGCCAGCACCCCCTCCGCCTCGTAGAAGGCGGCCAGCCGCTGCCAGAACTTGTAGCGCTTGAGCATCTGGCCGCGCCAGCGGTCGCCGCGCTCGTCCGGAATCTCGTAGCGCTGGAGGTCGGCGAGCTCCGCGTCGTCGTAACGCTCGAAGAGCTCCGCCTCGATCTGCTCGGGCTCGCGCTCGCCCTCGAGCAGAACGATGGCGCCGGCGAGCTTGCCGGTCCACGTCTCGAGGTCCTCCTCCGACTCGAGGGTGGCCCGGACCACCCGCCCCGTGACCGCGCCGTCGGTGCCGGTCGACCACGCCTCGGCCAGAGCCTCCAGCGGCTGCACGTAGGGCGCGAGCATGCGCACCTCGCAGCGCTCGAGCGCCCAGCTACGGCCGAAGTCGTAGCTCTCGACCCAGGACCGGAGGCCCCACTCCTCGAACCTCGCGCGCGCCCACTCGTGGGCCGCCGCGGACTGCGGAGAGCCCGTCAACCGCGGCCCGACGGCCTCGCTGAGCCGCCAGGCGAGCTCCTCCACCTGCGAGTGGCGGAAGCCCTGGTCGCGGATCCTCGTCACCGCCTCGAGGTCGACCGGCTCGGAGGCGGCGGCGACAGAGGCGGCACCCACGATGGCGAAGGCTGCAGCGAGAAGCACGAGACGACGCATGATCCCTCCATCCGCTCCGGACCGGGGGAGTGTAGCGCAGCGCGGGCGCGTGGATGCGAGATGCGAGATGCGAGATGCGAGATGCGAGATGCGAGATGCGAGATGCGAGATGCGAGATGCGAGATGCGAGATGCGAGATGCGAGATGCGAG
>JALOKS010000104.1 GCA_025456385.1 Thermoanaerobaculales bacterium
GAAGCAGGTCCCAAGGGTTCGGCTGTTCGCCGATTAAAGCGGTACGTGAGCTGGGTTTAGAACGTCGCGAGACAGTTCGGTCCCTATCTACCGTGGGCGCAGGAGACTTGAGGAGAGCTGTCCCTAGTACGAGAGGACCGGGATGGACGAGCCTCTGGTGCACCAGTTGTCACGCCAGTGGCACAGCTGGGTAGCTACGCTCGGAAAGGATAACCGCTGAAAGCATCTAAGCGGGAAGCCCACTCCAAGATTAGGTCTCCCGGGCGCAAGCCCCTGAAGACCCCAGGTAGACCACCTGGTTGATAGGCGGGATGTGGAAGCGCGGTAACGTGCGAAGCTGACCCGTACTAATCGGTCGTGCGGCTTGACCACACATTTTGATTTTTCTCGTTTGCGCGCGCGTTGGACTCGGTGGAGGTTGTGAAATTTTTTCCGGTGGCCATACCGGGGGGGAAACGCCCGATCCCATTCCGAACTCGGAAGCTAAGCCCCTCAGGGCCGATGGTACTGCGTCCCAGAGGCGTGGGAGAGTAGGTCGCCGCCGGGAAGTTGTGTGGAACGCCCCGATTCGTCGGGGCGTTTTCTTTTGCGCGTTCCATCGCAGCCCTGGCCACAATCGTCCTGGTCGCGTCCACGGCTGCCGCGCAGCTGAGCCCGGAGTTCGCCGCCTGGGCGGACGGGCCGGAGGGCTTCCTGCTCACCAAGAAGGAGCGCGGAGACTGGCAGGAGATTGGCAGCGACGCCGAAGCGAAGGCCTTCATCGAGCTGTTCTGGGCGCGCCGGAACCCCGACCCGACGGCCGGCTTCAACACCTTCCGCGCTGAGTTCCAGGGCATCGCGGAGCGTTGAGCGATCGCGCCAAGGTGCTCATCCTGATGGGCCGGCCGGAAGGCGTGCAGACGCGAGGACCGCAGCAGACCCTGCCGCCGGTCGGCTCGACATCGGGTGGCTCGGATGCCGTCGAGGGCAGCACGCAGGTCTGGTTCTACGACCCCTCCAAGCTGCCGGCCGCGTTCAAGGCCAAGGGCTCGCAGATGATCTTCATGTTCTACGAGGAGCAGCCCGACACCAACCTGTACCTCCTGGATCGCTCGAACCGCCAGGCCTTCAAGGGGCTGACCGCGCTCGAGGGCGCTCCCGACGCCCTCCTACTCCACCCCGAGATCCGGGAGGTGCCGAAGCCGGTGACTCTTGCCGGCGCCCGGCCGGCCTCGCCGGCCGTGCTGGCATTGCTCGGGCAGGAGGCCCCGTTCAACGAGAGCGCGCGGGTGCTCGCCGAAGCCGGGATGAGCGACGGCGGCAATCGGCCGCTGTGGCTTCACCTCGAGCTCCCGCCGGACGCTCCTGTTCTCGACCTGCTCGGCGGTCGGGTTTCGACGGCCGCCGGTGAGGTCCTCAGCACCTTCGAGATCGCGGCCACCTCCCGTGCCGGCCAGTACGGCAAGGCCTACCACCTCAGCCTGCCCCTCGATCCCGGGAGCTACACGATCGCGATCGCCGGTGGTGCGGCCGGGGCGGTCGTGCTCACCGACACCCTCGAGGTCGAGGTCAGCCGAGCGCCGGCCGAGGGCACCTGGCTGTCGCCGCTCACCCTCGCCGTGAGCGCCGAGCCCGAGCAGGACGCTCGGCTCGGCGACCCCTTCAACTTCGGCGGCTGGCACCTGGTGCCGCTGACCGGACCGGACCTGAGCCGCACGGCCGAGGTCGTCTTCTTCGGCTTCGTGATGCGGCCGCAGCTCGACGAGCAGGGGGCCATCGACCTCAAGGCCAGGATCCGGCTCAGCCACGGCGGCAGGTCTCTCGGTCGGCCCGTGACCATGCCGCTCGACGCCGCGCTGATCGTCGGCGACCTCTACATGTACGGCAGCTCGATCCCGCTGTCAGCCCTTCCCGAGACGGGCAGCTACGAGCTGGAGTTCGAGATCATGGAAGGCGGCTCGGAGACCGCGATCGAGCGCTCGCTGCCGCTCGAGATCATCGACTGACGGGCGGTCCTACTCCGGCGGGGCCTCGGACGGCCTCTGCGCGCCCCGCTCTTCGTCCCCTCTGCCCCGGCCGCCGGCCGGGGGCTGCGGGACCGCTCAGGTGGGCACCCCCAGGCGGGGCAGCAGCACACGCTGCAGCACCACCCAGCCGACGATGACGAGCACGATCAAGGCGAGATCAGTCATTGCCGTCCCTCCAGGCCTGACGGAGCGGAAGGGCCGGCCTCATACGATCTCCTCCACGCCCCACTGAATCATGTGGATATTGCGCTCGCAGGCCTCACAGTACGAGCAGAGAGCCTTCTTCAGGGGCTCGACCTGATCGGCCTCGACAACGGTGAAGAAGATCGACGAGGTCCGCGGGTGCGCGCGGGAGCCCATCCGGACGCCTGACTCCCCCACTCCGTGTGCGCCGGGAATTTCCGAGTAGCCGGCGATCCCGTTGTGCCGGAAGAGCACCTCGACCTCCTCACGGCATGCGGTGTCGACGATGATCATCAGCAGCTTCATCTCGCCTCCAACTTCAACTCAAATTCTCGATTCTCAAGTCCTAGCTCTGAATTTCCAGCGCAACAGATCGACCTCGCGAAGCCCGACTGCGTGCGATGGAAGTGAAGATTGAGAATTCGAAATCGAGAATTCAAAGACTCAGCCTTCTTTGAGTCCCAGCTTCCGGAAGATCGTCATCGCCGGACACCACCTCGTGAACGCTGACTGCAGCAGATTGAGGCCGACGAAGGCCGTGAAGAGGTACCAGTAGGGGCTCACCCAGTGGCCGAGAGCGAGGGTGATCAGGATGACGATGCCGGCCATGGCGCGCAGGGCTTCGTTGACGGTCATAGTTTCCTCCCGCATCAGTTTCGGTTGAAATATGAAAACTCTGAATTCTGAATTCTGAATTCTGAATTTCCGTCCACCCGCCCGATTGAGCCGCTCCAAGGGGGGGGTGGGCGGTCATTCCGAATTCCGAATTCCGAATTCCGAATTCATCAATCGATCTCAACAACGTTTTCAGGTCCCACCGTTTTCAGATACATGTAGTAGAGCACAGGGATCACACCCAGGGTGAGCGCCGTCGAGACGACGATGCCGGAGATCATGGCCAGGGCGAGCCCCTGGAAGATCGGATCCGAGAGCATGAACGCGGCGCCGACGATCGTCGACAGCTGGGTGAGGAAGATGGGCACCATGCGCACGGCTCCCGCCTTCACAACCGCGTGCGCGAGAGGCTCTCCGGCCTGCAGCTCGAGGTTGATGAAGTCGACGAGCAGGATCGAGTTGCGAACGATGATTCCGGCCAGCGCGATGAAACCGATCATCGAGGTCGCGGTGAAGAAGATGCCCAGGAGGCCGTGCGCCGGGAGGATGCCGATCAGGGTCAAGGGAATCGGCACCATGATGATGACCGGCGTGACGAAGGACTTGAACCAGCCCACCATCAGCACGTAGATCAGCACCATGACGATGGCGAAGGCGATCCCCATGTCGCGGAAGACCTCGTAGGTGATGTGCCACTCGCCGTCCCACTTCATGATGTAGCGGGTCGTGTCCTCGGGAAGCCGGGTGGTGATCACCTCGAGCTGCTCGCCGAGCGGAGTGGTGATTGCCCGGATGCGCTGCTGCATCTCGAGGATCGCGTACACCGGAGCCTCGAAACGGCCGGCGACCTCGCCGTAGACATAGGTCACCGGTTGCAGGTTCTTGTGATAGCGACTCCGCTCGCGGTCGCTGTCGACCACCGTCGTGAGCTCCGCCAGCGGCACGATGCGGCCGTCTCGGCCGTGCACGCCGAGCTGGAGCAGCTCGTCGAGGTGGGCGCGCTGGCTCCGCTCGAGGCGCAGCACGATCGGCACCGGCTCGCGGGCGGTCGGGACGTGGATGGTGCCGGCCTCGGCGCCGCTCAGGGCGATGGACAGGGTGCGCACGACCTGCTCGGGGCTGACACCCGCCCGCACGGCCTTCTCGCGATCGACCCGCACCTCGAGGCGGGGGCCGGGCGCCTCGACCTCCCAGTCGACGTCGACCACGCCATCGGTGGCGCTGAAGATCTCCTTGATCTGCTCGGCCACCTCGAGGCGGCCGTCGAAGGTCGGTCCGTAGACCTCAGCCACCAGCGTCGAGAGCACGGGCGGCCCGGGCGGGATCTCGGCGACCTTGATGGCGACGCCGAGCCGGTCGGCCACCGGCTGCAGCGTCCGCCGCACCGTGCCCGCCAGCGCGTGCGACTTGTCCGTGCGCTCCTCCTTGTGCACGAAGTTGACCTGGATGTCGGCGACGTTGCCGCCGGAGCGCAGGAAGTAGTGGCGAACCAGACCGTTGAAGTTGAAGGGCGCGGATGCGCCGACGTAGATCTGGAAGTCCGTGACCTCGGGCATGCTGCGGAAGGTGAGGGCGAGCTCGCGGGCGGCGGCGTTGGTCTCCTCGAGGGTGAAGCCCTCCGGGGCGTCGATCACGATCTGAAGCTCCGACTTGTTGTCGTGCGGCAGCATCTTGACGGTCGTGAAGCCGACCGCGACGGTCGCCATGGCGGCGATCAGGAGGGTGGCGACACCTGCCAGGAAGAGGTAGCGGGGAAGCGAGCTGCGGATGAGCGGCGCCATCACCTTCGAGTACAGCCGCGCGAGGAGGCCCTCGTCCCCGCTCCCGTTGTCGAGCGAGGGACCGGTGGCACGCGGTGACGCCTCGCTCGTGCCTTCCTTGCGGAAGAGGCGGTAGGCGAGCCATGGCGACACCGTGAAGGCCACCACCAGCGAGAACAGCATCGCCGCGGAGGCGTTGATCGGGATCGGCCGCATGTAGGGGCCCATCAGGCCGCGCACGAAGGCCAGCGGCAGCAGCGCGGAGATGATGGCGAAGGTGGCGAGGATGGTAGGGTTGCCGACCTCGTCGATCGCGTAGACCGTCATCTGACGGGCGTCCGACCAGCGCATCTTGATGTGGCGGTGGATGTTCTCCACGACGACGATGGCGTCGTCGACCAGAATTCCGATCGAGAACACGAGGGCGAAGAGGCTCACCCGGTTGAGGGTGTAGCCGAAGAGGTAGGACGCGGCGAGGGTCAAGGCGAGGGTCACCGGGATGACCACCGCCACCACCGACGCCTCGCGCCATGACAGGGTGACCCACATCAGGATGATCACCGCGATGGTTGCCGAGTAGAGGTGCTTCAGGAGCTCGTCCGACTTCTCCTTGGCCGTCGCCCCGTAGTCACGGGTCTTCAGCACCTGGACGTCGGAGGGAATGACCCGTCCGGCCAGGCCGGCGAGGCGGCGATCGAGGTCGGTGACCATGTCGACCGCGTTGGTGCCCGGCTTCTTCGCCACCGCGACGGTGACCGCGGGCAGGTCCGCCGCCGCTTCGGAGAGGCCCTTCCTGGCGGCGGCCGGCCCGGTGCCGAGCCAGACGTAGCTGCCGGGCTCCTCCGGTCCGTCGGTGACCGACGCGAGGTCTTTGAGGTACACGGGCCGGCCGCCGAAGCTTGCGATCACCACGTCCCGCACCTCGGCGGCGTCGCTGAAGAACTGTCCGGCGTCGACGACGATCTCCGAGTTAGCGACCGAGGTGCGCCCGGCCGGCAGCCGCCAGTTCAGGCTCTGCAGGGCACCGTGGGCCTGGAGGAGCGACACGTTGAAGGATGCGAGGCGCTCGCGGTCGAAATCGACGCGCACGATGCGCCGCTGGCCGCCTATGACCGACACCTGGGCGACCCTCGGGTGGCGCGTCAGCTCGGCGGCGATCTCGTCGGCGACGCGGCGCAGCTCGGTCGTCGAGGCGTGCTCGCTCCACAGCGTGTAGGCGACCACCGGCACGTCGTCGATGGTCCTCGGCTTGACGACCGGCGGCATCAGCCCGGCGGGCATCCGGTCCATCGCGGACTGGATTTTGGTGTGCACGCGGAGCGCGGCCTCGTCGGGGTCGGTTCCGACCAGGAACCGGACCACGATCAGGCCTCCGGAGGGGTTCGAGATGGAGTAGATGTACTCGACGTTCTCGATCTCGTAGAGGAGCTTCTCGAGGGGCGTCACGACGCGGTGCTCGACCTCCTCGGCGCTCGCGCCGGGCAAGCCGACCATGACATCGATCATCGGGACCTGGATCTGCGGCTCCTCCTCCGAGGGTGTGACCAGGACTGCGAAAACGCCGATCAGCAGCGAGGCGACCACGATCAGAGGGGTCAGCTTGGACTCGAGGAATGCCTGCCCGACGCGGCCCGCCAGGCCGAGGGTCCGGCGGGTCATCTTCAGGCGGAGGGCCTCACGGTGCGCCGAGGCGACCTCCTCCGGGGTCGGGCGGCCGGGCGCACCGGTGTCGCCGGGTCGGCGGGCCTCGTCGCTGTCGCCGCTCATCGGACCGCCTCCAGCGGGGTTCCATCGGCCACCGGGCCCGGTGCGTCGACGGCCACCGACTCGCCGGCGTCGAGGCCCGACAGGACCTCGACCCGCCCGTCGTCGCGCACGGCTCCGGTTGTGACCGCACGGGTGCGGGCGGTGCCATCCGGTCCGCGGACGACCACCAGCTCGAGGCCGCCGCGCCGATGCACGGCGGCGACCGGCACGAGCAGGCGCTCGCTCGGGTCCCCCGCGACCAGGCCGCGCCCGGCCGAGCCTGACGGGACCCTCGCGCCCCCGAGCCCGACCTTGACGGTGAAGGTGTGGGTGGCCGGGTCGGCGGCGGGCAGGATCTCCTCCACGCTCCCCCGCAGGAGGCCGAGATCCGACCGCGCGTCGATCGCCACCGGGACTTCGTCGCCGGGCGCGAGGCGCGCGATATCTCCCTCCCGCACCGTCAGCCAGATCTGCTGGCCGCCGGTCCCCTCGAGCTGGACCAGCGGCCGGCCCGGCGTGGCGAGGTCGCCGACCTCGACCATGGTGGCGACCACGCGAGCCGGGAACGGCGCCCGCACGGTGGACTCGCTGGCGATCGAGGAGGCGCTCTGCACCGCGCCCTCGGCCTGCGCGACGGCGCCGCGGGCCTGGTCGTACTGCATGCGCGCCATGTCGAGCTCGAGCTCGGAGGCCGCCTTGTCGGCGTGCAGCGCCTCGAAGCGGTGGAAGTTGCGCTCGGCGAGGGCGAGGGCGGACCGCGCCTGGGCGAGGCCCCCCGCCGCCTGGGCGAGCTGGCCGGCGGCGGCCTCCGGCTGGATCTCGAGCAGGATCTGATCCGTGCGCACGGTGTCCCCGGCGCGGACGCGGAGGGCCACGATCGGACCCGTGGCGCGGCTCGAGACCGTGGCCTGCCGTGCCGGCTGGACGACGCCGCGGACCTCGATCGGTCGTCGGTCGCTGACCCGCTCGACGTCGGCCACCTGGACCCGGATCGGCTGGGGAGGGGCGGCGCTGGGCTCCGGTCCGCTGCGACCGCAGGCTGCGCTCACGCTCAGGGCGAGCAGCGGGACGAAGGCCTTGAGGGCTGGCACGTTCATGAGTTCTCCTCCATGGTCTCGATGACCGGTTTCCCGGCCACGAACTTCAGGCGGTGGCTGCCGAGCACGACGTCGAAGCGTGCGACGAGCTCGCGGGTCTCCGCCTCCCGCAGGGCGGTCTCGGCATCGAGCAGGTCGATCATCCGGTCGAGGCCCTGACTGAATCGGCTCTCGCGGACACGCAGGCCCTCCCGGGCGGCATCGAGCGCCGCCATCGCGGTCGCGTGGCGGGTTCTCGCGGTGGCCAGCTCCTGCCAGGCCTGCTCGACCTCGAGGCGCACGCCCTCCTCGAAGCGGCGCAGGTCGGCCTCGAAGGCGGCCGTCTCGTGGCGCGCGGCCGCTCGATCTGCAGTGCCCGCTCCGCCGCCCCAGAGGTCGATCGAGGCAACCGCCATGACGGAGCCCGAGCGGCCGTTGCTGCCGAAGATCGAGTCGTCGTACAGATCGTAATGGCCGACCACGGCGACCTTCGGAACGTACCCGGGGCGGGACGCCGTTTCCTCGAGGCGTCCGGCCTCGAGCTTGAGGTGGGCCGCGGCGAGGTCGCTGCGCTCCTCGAGCGCGGCGGCGATCCAGCTCGCGGCGTCGCCGACGAGCTCGGGCTGCGGCGGCAGTGCGGCCAGGCTCCGGGGCGTGGCCTGCTCGGCGCCCATGTGGAAGTTGAGGGCCGCCTGCGCGAGGCGGGCTCCGCTCGCGGCCTGACTCAGGTACTCGTCGAGCTCGGCGAGGAACACCCTGGCCCGCAGCACCTCCGCTTCGAGGATCATGCCCTGGGCGGCGTACTGCTCGGCGATCCTGAGGTGCTCGGCGGTCGTCGACCGTGCCTTCTCGAGCAGCGCCACGTGCTCGCGCGCCTTGGCGAGGTCGATATAGGCGGCGACGGTGTCGAACGCGACCTTCTGGCGAGCGTGAGCGTGCAGGTGCTCCTCGGCGGTGGCCATCGACGCGGCTTGGCCGATGCGGGCCGACAGGACCCCACCGGTGTAGATCGGGAGCTCGAGACCGACGCGCGTCATCCAGGTCGACAAGGCCTCGGGACTGTTGGGGTCGGAAGAGAAGAAGCCCTGGAAGTCGAACCGCTCCTGGTTGAGGGTCAGCGCGAAGACCTCGGCCGGGGTGTCGCTGAGCACGTAGCTCTCGCTGACACTGATCCTGGGCATCCGGTGAGACCTTCCCCCCTCGAGCCGCGATGCCGCTGCCGCGGCGCGAGCGCGGGCGGCCGCGACCTCGGGGTTGTTGTCGAGGGCGGACCCCACCGCCTCCGCCACGGTCAACTCCTGCGCGCCGGCAGCGGCCGCGGCCAGAATCAGGGTGGCGGTGAGCAGCGTGCTTCGCATGAGGCCTCCAATCCGTGTCAAGCCTGCGCCACGGCCTCCGCCGCGGTGGCTGATATCGATAAAGAGAACTCTTACGCAACATCTTCTCAAGGCCGGCATGGTCCGGAGATTGTAACCCGCGCGTCCGGTTCCGTGAACCGGTGTCGGAAGGCGAGAGCCGGGCGGCGCCGATCAGCCCGGCGGCCGCAGCTCGGGGTTGGTCCCTTCGTGGTCCGACCTGAACTCCGCGAGCACCAGGCGGGCCGTCGAACCCAGGCGGAGGCCGGCGCTCTCGAGCTCGATGGTGCCGCCCATGAGCTCGGCGAGCCGCCTCGAGATGGTCAGCCCGAGCCCGGTGCCGCCGCGCTGGCGTCCCCCCGCGGTCGGTGAACTTGAACGCGTTCGACAGCAGGTTGGTGAGGATCTGCGCGGTGCGGTCGGGATCGGCCCACAGCACCAGCCGGCCGTCCGCATGGTCGAGCGTGAAGCGCAGGCCCTTGCTCTTCATCTGGTGCTTGAAGAGCGTCTCCGCCTCGTCGAACAGGCCCCGGACCGGAACCGGCGCCAGGTGGACCTCGAGCCGGCCGGCCTCGATCTTGGCCAGGTCGAGGACGTCGTTGATGATGGTGAGCAGGTTCTCCGCCGACTCGTGCGCGATCTTCAGGAACTCCTGCTGTTTGGCGGGATCGCTGACCGCGCCGTCCATGATCAGGCGCAGGAAGCCGAGGATGGCCGTCAGGGGGGTGCGCAGCTCGTGCGAGGTGTTGGCCAGGAACTCCGACTTCAGCCGCGAGGCCTCGAAGGCGACGGCCCGCTGCTCGTCGAGCTCCCGGACGAGCTGCGACAGGGAGACCGCACCCCCGAGCAGGTAGCCGAGCTGGGTGAAGAGCTCGAGGTCCTCGGCCGCCAGGTCGAGGGGAATCGCCGAGGTCGCGAGCAGCACCCCCGCGGAGCGTCCCGCCGCCGTCAGCGGCAGGAAGTTGAGCTGGGTGATGCCGTGCCTGCCCGTCAGCCACTCCGCCAGCTCCTCGCCGACCACGGTGGCGACCACGGTGCTCTGCGGCAGGCCTTCGCTGAAGGCGGTCCAGCACGGATGGTCGCTCTCCTTGATGGCATGGAAACGGTCGCGCTCGAAGGCCTCGATCCCCGGTCCGCTGCCCGCCACCAGCTGCAGGCCGCGGCCGGCCGGCCGGTAGAGGAGGAGCGAGCGCAGGGGCAGCAGATCGCGGCCGAGGTCGAGGAAGCGGTCGAGGATGCGCTGCTCCTCGACCTCGCCGGCCACGGTCTGGGCGACCGCCGAGAGGAAGGCGAGCCGCGACTGCCGAGCTTCGGCGGCGCGCCGGGCGACGTGGAGGTCGGTGATGTCGGCGGCCACCACCTGGATCAGTGTCTCGTTGGCCACCGGGTCCACCAGCGGCTGCATCTGGGTGCGCAGCCAGTGGATGCCTCCCGCCTCGTCCTCGACCCGGACCACCTGCTCCCAGGTCCGCCGATCCCCCTCGAGCACCGCCGGGATCGCGGCGTAGACCTGCGGCCGATGGTGCTCGTGGATGCGCTCCAGCCAGCCCGTGCCCGCTCCCTCGGGACCGATGTCGGCGGGCAGAGCGAACAGGGCGCCGGCCGCATGGTTGGCGTAGCGCACCCGACGTTCCCGGTCCACCGACAGCACCAGCACCGGCAGGGTGTCGAGGAGGATCTCCATGCGGACGCGGAGCCGCCGCAGCCGGTCCGAGAGCGCGATCTGCGACTCGAGGAGGGTGACGTTCTCGAACACCGCGCCGATGGTCGGCGTGGCGAGGCTCAGAGCCACGAGCACATAGCCCCACATGAAGGGGCTGTCATAGAGCTCGCGCGACCACGCCAGATTCATGTGGGCGATCGCGTTGAGGAGGAACGCGGCCCCCAGCCACACCTCGCGCGGCTGCCGCTGCTCGCCGCCGCCGAGCATCGGCACCGTTGCGGCGAGCAGGAAGACAGCGGCCAGGCCGGCCTCGATCGGGGCGATGCCGAGCAGCAGGCCACGGTCCTGGAGGGCCCGGAAGACCGCCCAGACCGCAGCCGCGAGGGCGATCGCCGCCGAGGTACGGAGGATGCGGTGGGACCTGCCGCTGTATCTCGCCCTCTGAAAGGTCAGCAGGAGGAGGCCGGCGGCGAGGGCCTGGGTCAGCACCCACGAGGTGTTGACCGCGGCGTCGCGGAGGTCCGGCGCGGCGACGAAGACCTCGAGGATGATCAGGAGCAGGAAGTGGATCGCGATCGGCAGGAACACCACCTGCACGTAACGATCGAACACGTCCCCGAGCAGGCGCCAGCGGACCTCGAAGAACCACGCCGCGAGCGACGCGAGCAGGGCGTTGAAGGCCGCCAGCAGCAGGTACTCGTTGCGGCTGCCCTGCCAGTGCAGGACGACCTGCAGGACGGCCACCGACAGCGCGGCAGCGGCCGCGATCAGTACCGTCTTCAGCCGCGTCTGCGGTCCTGCGCTCTCGGTGGCCACGAAAACCCGGCCGGCGGTCACGACGGGACGCCCTGAGCACCCTTGGCGCGCGGCATGCTTCGAGTATACCGTTCGCCGCGGATCCCCTTGATTTGGCGATGAACTTTGCTAGGCTGCCTCCGATCCGGCGACAGCATGGCCCGACGGTAGCCGTGCCGCGGATGTTTCTTGGAGATCATCACCGACACCAGCTGGAGACGGGAGACATGACGATGAAGACATGGCTGTGGTGCCTCGCGCTGGTTCTCGTTGCCGCGGGCGGACCCGCGTTCGCTCAGGATGCGGCGGAGGAGGAGGCGGCGCCCGAGCCGCTGTGGAAGGGCTCGCTGGGCCTCGCCTACCTGGACACCTCCGGTAACTCGGAGACGACGACCTTCGGCCTCGACTTCTCGACGGAACGCCGGCCGACGCCGTGGGGCCTGACGGTCACCGGCAGGTTCAACCGCAACGAAGATGACGGCGTGTTGACCGCCGAACGCCTCTTCCTCGGCGCCCGGGCGCGCCGCGCCCTCGGCGAGCGCTGGGAGTTCTTCGGCGGGCTCAGCGCCGAGAAGGACGAGTTCGCGGGTTTTGACCTCCTGTTTCTGGCGGAGACGGGCGTGACGTACAAAGCGCTCGTCGGGCCAAGGCACTTCCTCGCCCTCGACGCCGGTGTGACGTGGACCGACGAGGATCGGGTCGAGCCGGAGCCGGATGTGAACTACCTCGGCGGGCTGCTGGGGCTGGCCTACGAGTGGAAGCTCAGCGACACCGCGTCGCTCCTCGAAACCCTGCGTCTCTTCCCCAACTTCGACGAGTCCTCGGACTGGCGTCTGACCTCGGAGACCGCCCTCCAGGCCTCGGTGAACTCGTGGCTCGCCGTCAGGCTCGGCTACGAGATCCGTTATCGCAACGAGCCCATCGGCGACAGCGACGACACCGACACCACCAGCACGGCGTCGGTCGTCTTCAGCTTCTGAACGCGCCGCTGCCGGAGTCCGGCGTTCGGCTGCAAGGGAGGCCACCGTGTTCAAGGAGTTCAAAGAGTTCGCGATGCGCGGCAACGTCGTCGACATGGCCGTCGGCATCATCATCGGCGGCGCCTTCGGGACCATCGTCAAGAGCCTGGTGGACCACGTCCTGATGCCTCCGATAGGGCTGCTGCTGGGCGGGGTGGACTTCTCCAACCTCTTCCTGACCGTCAAGCAGGGCGCGCCGGCCGGACCCTACGCGGCGCTCGCCGACGCCCAGGCGGCCGGTGCGGTGACCGTCAACTACGGTCTCTTCGCCAACAGCGTCATCAGCTTCCTGATCGTCGCCGTGGCGGTGTTCTTCCTGGTCAAGGCGATCAACACCCTGAAGCGGCAGGAGGCGGCGCCGCCGGCCGAGCCGACCACCACGACCTGCCCTTTCTGCCAGACCGAGATCCCGATCAAGGCGACCCGCTGTCCGCACTGCACCTCGGAGCTGAAGGCCGCGTGAGGGCCACCGCGCGGAGGGCCGGGTTCCTCGGAACCCGGCGCCCCTGCGGGCCTCCCGATGCCCGCAGCTGAGGCCCGGACGGAAGCTCAGCTGCGGGTGCGCAACGGAGCGATGGGAGGAAAGCTTCGAACGCTCAACGTTCAAGCTTCAAACGTGAAACGGCGTGCCGCCGGGCTCTCAATCTGCGGCGGCGATCATGGCCCGATAGCCCTCGATCACCTCCGCCGCGTGCGTCTTCGGATCGACCTCCGGGTAGGCCTTGAGCACTCGGCCGTCGGCGCCGACGAGGTAGGAGACGCGCTTGGGCAGCGGCAGCAGCGCGCGGCTGGCGCCGACGGCCTTGGCGAGCGCGCGGTCGTGGTCGGTCAGCAGGCGGAAGGGGAGGTCGTTGCCGGCGGCGAAGTCGCGGTTCGTCTCCGGGGAGTCGAAGGAGACCCCGAGCACCTCGACGCCCAGCTCCTGGAGCTCGTCCCAGCTGTCACGCAGCCGGGTCGCCTCGACGGTTCAACCGGGGGTGTTGGCCTTGGGGTAGAAGAAGAGCAGGAAGGGCCGGCCGGCGAGGTCCGCCGAACGCACCGTCGAGCCGTCGTGGGCCGGCAGCTCGAAGTCGACGAAGGGGTCACCGATCGCCAGCATCTCGTCCTCCGCATCGCCTGCGATCGCCGTCACGGCCGGCAGCAGCAGGGCGACCGCAAGCAGGATCCAGGCGCACCTCATGTACTCGGCAACCCCGGGTCGCGGCGCCGCATTCCGTCCTCCGGCTTGACCAGCCGAGACCGGTCGCGCTAGCCTGCATCATTCGCGAGGGTCCTTCGCGGCGACCGCGCCGGGCGCGGCGCTGCGCCATGGACGACCGACAATCGATCAATGTTCCAGAAATAGCGGACTCAGAGGAGGCAACATGGCGGGCAAGGCGGAGCTGGTGGAAAAGGTGGCGGAGTTGACTGGGTACCCGAAGACCCAGGTGGCGATGACCTTCGACCTGGTGTTCGAGAGCCTGAGTCAGGCTCTGGCAGCCGGCGATCGGGTGACGGTGCCCAACTTCGGCACCTTCCAGGTGTCGCAGCGCCCGGCCCGCGCCGGCCGTAACCCGGCGACCGGCGAGGCGATCACCATCGCGGCCTCGAAGGGCGTGCGCTTCAAGGTTTCCAAGAGCCTCAAAGACACCCTCTGAGGCGCGCCCCTCATCGAGGGCTGAGGCGCTCGCCGAGCAGCCGCGCGAGCTGCTCGTCGAGCGGCGGAGGTGCCGGCTCATCGCTCCAGGGCCAGCGGACCACGAGCTCCTGAGCGGCGGCGCGGTCGAGGCCGCCGTCGACGATCGTGGTGACGAGCCGCAAGGGGAGGCCCCGCTGCGCCTTCAGGCGCACCGCTGCGCCTGCAGCGCGGTCGCTGCCCGGCATGGTGCCGCGCACGATCCATGACTGCTGCTGGTTGAAGTGGTACAGCAGGCGGCCCATCGGGTCGTTCCACTCGGCGAGCCGCGCCTCGGTGGCGGGGTCGGGCCGCGGCCCGATGGGGATGCCGTCGAGCTTGAGCGAGAACTTGGCCTCGCCCGCCGCTGCGAGCGCCGGGAGGGCCGCGAAGCACAGGGCGGCAAGGGCTCGACGCATGCTCGTCTCTCCTCTCCAGAATACGTCGCGCGGCGCCCGTCGACCCCGCCGCGCGCCGGCTCGACGGCGCTCAGAAGCTGCGCTGGACCAACACGACGGCCGCCACCACCGCCGAGCTCCGATTCCACCTCTACCTCAACGCCTTCGCGGGCCCGGGCACGACCTTCATGCGCGAGCTCGAGCCGGGTCCGCTGCACGACGGGCCGCCGGACGAGGGCTGGGGCTGGATCCGCATCGACCGCCTGCGGCTCGACGACGGCAGCGACCTCCTGCCGGGTCTCGAGTTCGTCCAGCCCGACGACGGCAACCCCGACGACCGCACCGTCGCCCGGGTGCCGCTGCCGCGCGAGGTGCCGCCCGGCGACGCGGTCGAGCTCGAGATCGCGTTCACCGCCCGGCTGCCGCAGGTCGTGTCGCGCACCGGCTCCGCGGGAGACTTCCACCTGGCCGGCCAGTGGTTCCCCAAGCTCGGCGTCTTCGAGGGCGAACGCGGCTGGAGCTGTCACCAGTTCCACGCCGACTCGGAGTTCTACGCCGACTTCGGCAGCTACCGCCTGGCGGTCACCGTGCCCTCCGGCTGGGTGGTGGCCGCGAGCGGCGTCGAGCTCGGCCGCGAGTCCATCGGCGACGGCCGCGACACCGTTCGCTTTCGGGCCGACCGGGTGCACGACGTCGCCTGGTGCGCTGCGCCGCCCGAGCTCATGGAGGTGGTCGAGGCCGACTTCGAGCCCGGCCGCGACGTGCCGCCGGCCTGGCTCGCCCGGGCGCAGGCGCGCCTCGGCCTGAGCACGGCCGAGCTCGAGCTGCCGCCGATGGCACTGAGGCTGGTGCTGCCGCGCGCGCAGCGCGCCCTCGCCCCGCGGATGCTCCGTGCCGCGCGGCTCGCGGTCGCCTGGTTCGGCCTCCACTACGGCGCCTACCCCTACCCCCAGCTCACCGTGGTGTCGCCGCCGCCGCAGGCCGCGGCGGCGGGCGCCATGGAGTACCCCACCTTCATCACGACCGGGGCCGACCGCCTCCACGCATGGCCGCCCTTCTCCTGGTCGTCCGCCATCGAGTCGGTGACGGCGCACGAGTTCGGGCACCAGTACTTCCAGGGCATCGTCGCGTCGAACGAGTTCGAGGAGGCCTGGCTCGACGAAGGCCTCGCCAGCTACGCCGAGATCGCGTGCCTCACCGACATCGCCGCCGACCGCCTGGTGCCGGAGATCCGCGGCTACTCGTACTGGTCGGCGGAGCGCTTCGCGCTGGCGCACGCGAGCCGGCAGGTGACGCCCGGGACGAGGGCCTGGGAGTTCCCCGACGGGGAGAGCTACTACCTCGGCTCCTACACGAAGACCGCCCTCGCCCTCAAGAGCGTGGAGGGCCTGATCGGCGCCGAGGCCCTGGCGCGCGGCCTGCGCGCCTACGTCGCGCGCCATGCCTTCGACCACCCGAGCGGCCGGGACCTCGTGGCGGCCCTCGGTGAGGCGGCCGGGCGCGACCTCGGCGCTTTCTTCGAGCAGGCCATCTGGAGCGACGTGGAAGCCGACTGGGCGGTGGTGGGGGTGCGGCAGCGGGAGCGGCCCGCGGCTGCGGGCTCCGCCCCGAACGGACCAGCGGTGCAGCCCGCCGGCGCTCCCGAGGGGGCCGCGGCGCCGTGGCTGGTCGAGGTCGATCTCGTGCGGCGGGGCGGGTTCGTCGGCCCGGTGGAGGTCGAGCTGGGCTGGGCCGACGGCAGCCGCGAACGACGGACCTGGGACGGCGACGAGGCGTCGGTCTCGTGGCGGATCGGGAGCGCGCGGCGCCTCCGGCAGGTCGTCGTCGACCCGGACGGCGTCTGGGTTCTCGAGACGCGGCGCGCCGACAACTACTGGCGCGACCGCCCGGAACGTGGCTCCCACCCCCTGTGGTGGGTTCGCGAGGCCCTCGCTCTCGCCGGCCGCCTGCTCCTGAGGGTGGCCTGAGTGGTCGCGGCGCCGTCACCCGCCGCCGGCCTCCGCCGGGCGCTCCGTCTGCCCGGCCTCGTGCTCGCCGGCTGGCTGGTGAGCGTCGTCGCCTGCGCGCCGGTGCTGCTGGGAGTTGTCGCCGCGACCGCGCGGGTGGGCGCCCACCTGCCGGCCGGGCCGCTGCCGGCGGGAGACGGCGCGCTCATCCTGCTCGAGACCCTGCGCCCGGTCGCGGGTACGCTCCTCGCCGCCGCGGCCTGGGGGCTGCTCGTGCTCGCCGCGTGGTCGGCGTTGGGGCGTGCCGCCGCCGTGCGCTGGTGGCTCGCCAACCCCGCGACGCGGTTTCGGCTCGCTGAGCTGGTTCGCGGCGGCGTGGGCCGGTGGTGGCGCCACCTCCGGCTGGCGCTGACCGCGGTGGCCGTGGTCGCGGGCGTGCTGACCGCGCTGTGGCTCCCCCTCTGGCGGCTCGCGGCGACGAGCTCGGGCGCGCTGGGTCCGGCGCTCGCCGCCGCCGCCGTCGTGTCCGCGGCCGTGCTCGCCGCGGGCTGGTCGGCTGCCCTCCACGGCGCCTGGCTGCTCGGCGGGTCCGGTCGGCGGTCAGCCCTCCTGGCCTGGCTGGGCGGCCTCGGCCGCAGCCTGCGCCGGCCGTGGGCCGCGCTCGCCCCGCTCCTGCTGTGGGCGGTGCCGGGCTTCGCGCTGCCGCTCGCGCCGCTCCTTATCGACAGCGCCGCCGCGCTGCCGCTTCTCGTCCTCACGACGCTGCTCGGGGCACTGTGCCGGCTCGCGCTGCTTTTCAGCTACGCCCCTGCGACAGCGGGCTCGAGCGAGGAATTCGGAAGTCGGAATTCGGAATTCGGAATGCCGCCCACCCACCCTCATGAGACCGAGGGGGTGGCTGGAAATTCCGAATTCCTCATTCCGAATTCTA
>JALOKS010000429.1 GCA_025456385.1 Thermoanaerobaculales bacterium
GTCGTCGGAGACGAACCTCAACGAAGCGCGCCGCGCCGTGGTGGTGAGCCGGCTCGCCCGGCTCCTCGCGGAGCTCGGCGTCCACTTCGCCGCCGGCGAACTCAAGTCCGCCGTGCTCAAGGAGGCCCAGCCGTGACGCTGCGCTCGACGACCGCCCTCGTGCTTCTCGCTCTCGCCCTCGGTGCCTGCAGCCGCGCCCCGCGGAAGACGGAAGCCGGCGCGACCCCGCCTCCCCTGCCCGACGACGTCCGGTCGGTCGAGGCGGTGGCACAGCCGCCCGCGGCGACGGCCCCCGGCGAGGACTCCCTCACCGCCGGCGGCCGCCTGGCCCTGACCGGGGAGCTCGTGGCGCCCATCCGCTCCGACCTCGTGCCCCGGACCGCGGGCCGCGTCGGGCGGGTGCTCGTGGACGAGGGACAGCGGGTGCGCAAGGGCCAGCCGCTCCTGGAGCTGGAGACCGAGTACCTCGAGCTGGACCTCGCGCGGGCCGAGGCCGACCTCGCCCGCGCCGACGCCGCCGCGAAGGACGCCGAGCGCGACCTCGAGCGGAAGAAGGGCCTCGCCACGAAGGGCTCGGTGTCGCAGGCGGCCTTCGACCGCTCGCAGGCGGGGGCCGAGCAGGCGACCGCGACGCGCGCCGCCGCCCGGGCGGCGCTGGACACCGCCCGCCAGCGCCTGGCCGACGCGGTCCTCACCTCGCCGGTGGACGGCGTCGTGGCGGCCCGCCGCACCGACGTCGGCGAACGGCTCGGCGAGGGCAGCGTGGCCTTCGTCGTGGAGCAGACCGCCCCGCTGAAGCTCAGGTTCCGCGTGCCCGAGCGGTACCTCGCCGCGGTCAAGGTCGGCCAGACGGTGAAGGCCACGGTCGACCCCTACCCGGGCACGGAGTTCGAGGGGACGCTGAGCCTGGTGGGCGGCTCGGTCGACAGCGCGACCCGCACCTTCCTCGCCGAGGCCGAGTTCCCGAACCGCGACGGGCGGCTGAGGCCGGGCCTCTTCGCCCGGGTCTCGCTCGACATCGAGGCCGACTGAGCCATGCAGAAGCTGGCCGAGATCTGCGTGAGGCGCCCCGTCTTCACCTGGGTGCTCATCCTCTCCCTCGTCGTGGTCGGCCTGTTCGCCTACGATCGCCTCGGCGTCGACCGATTCCCGAAGATCGACTTCCCGTTCGTCACCATCAGCACGCGCCTCGTGGGCGCGGCGCCGGAGGAGATCGAGACCGAGGTCACGGACAAGATCGAGGAGGCGGTCAACACGATCAGCGGCATCGACCAGCTGATCTCGATCTCGGCCGAGGGCGTCTCCCAGGTCATCGTCAACTTCGACCTGGAGAAGAACCCGGACGTGGCCGCCCAGGAGGTGCGCGACCGCGTCAACAGCGTGCTGCGCGACCTGCCCCGCGACGCCGACCCGCCGGTGATCGAGAAGATCGACCCCGACGCCGCCCCCGTGCTCTCGGTGGCGGTCTCGGCCCCCGCCCCCATCCGGGACGTCACCGAGTTCTGCGACAAGGTGCTGCGCCGGCAGGTGGAGTCCGTGCTGGGGGTCGGCCAGGTCAAGCTGATCGGCGGCCGCCTGCGGCAGATCAACGTGATCGCCGACCCTGCCAAGCTCGCCGGCCTCGGCCTGACCGCGGCGGAGGTGGCGGGGGCCCTCTCCTCGCAGAACGCGCAGCTCCCCGGGGGCCGCGTCGAGCAGGGCCTGCGCGACCTGACGTTGCGCACGTACGGCCGCGTCGCCACCCCCGCCGCCTTCGGCGACATCGTCATCACGAACCGCAACGGCACCCCGGTGCGGGTCTCCGACGTGGCCCGGGTCGAGGACGGGATGGAGGAGGTGGAGACCTTCGCCAGCGTCAACGGCGAGCCCGCCGTCGTCCTCCAGGTCCGCAAGCAGTCGGGCACGAACACGATCGAGGTCGTGCAGAGGGTGAAGGACCGCCTGGAGAGCCTGAAGCCCCAGCTGCCGAAGGGCTACCGGCTCGACGTCGTGCGCGACCAGTCCGAGTACATCGTGACCGCGGTGGACACGGTGAAGGAGCACCTCGTCCTCGGGTCGCTCTTCGCGGCCGGGGTCGTGTGGTTCTTCCTCCGCCGCTTCCGCCCCACCCTCATCTCCGCGATCGCCATCCCGAGCTCGCTCGTCGCCACCTTCGCCGCCATGCAGTACATGGGGTTCACGCTCAACATCATCACGCTCCTGGCGCTCACCCTCGTGGTCGGGATCGTCATCGACGACGCGGTGATCGTGCTCGAGAACATCTTCCGCTTCATGGAGGAGAAGGACATGCCGCCCATGAAGGCGGCGGTCGAGGGGACGAGGGAGATCGGCCTCGCCGTCCTCGCGAGCAGCCTCTCCCTGATCGCCGTCTTCCTGCCGGTGGCGTTCATGGGCGGCATCGTGGGCCGGTTCATGAACTCGTTCGGCGTCACCATGGCCTACGCGATCGGGGTGTCGGTGCTGGTCGCCTTCACCCTCACCCCCATGCTCTCCGCGCGCTGGATCCGCCCGAAGGAGATCGAGGCCGAGCACGGCTCGCGCGAGCACGGCTTCTACGCCTGGATCGAGCGGGCCTACCTCGGCCTCCTCGACTGGGCGATGTCCCACCGCTGGGCGGTGGTGCTCATCATGGTCGC
>JALOKS010000430.1 GCA_025456385.1 Thermoanaerobaculales bacterium
CTTCGTCGTCCTCGGCGTCCACGCGCAGGTCGCCCAGGCGCTGCTCGTCCGCGAGAGCCTCGTCGCCTTCTACGGCAACGAGGTCAGCCTGGGCGCGTTCTTCGGCAGCTGGCTCCTGTGGGTCGCGGTCGGCTCCATCGCGGCGACGCACTGGCGGGACCGCGGCGCTGCGGCCATCGGCGCGCTGCGGGCCGTCCTGCTGCTCCTGCCGCTGCTCCTGATCCTCGAGCTGCTCCTGTTCCGCTCGGTCCGCTGGGTGCTGAGCGCGGCCGTCGGCGAGCTGGTCCCGTTCGGCGAGCTGCTGGCCGCCACGCTCGTCCTAAACGTGCCGACCGGCCTGGGGATCGGGCTCGCCTTCCCGCTCGCGGTGCAGGGCCTGCGCGTCCTCGAGGCCGACCCCGCGGGCGCCGACACGCCCGGTGCGGTCCGCGCCGCCTCGGTGCTCTACGCCCTCGACGCCCTGGGCGCCTTCGGCGGGGGCCTGCTCTTCACCTTCGTGCTCGTCGACTGGCTCGGCGCCTGGCGGACGGCCGCGGCGGGCGCGGCCGCGCTCGGTCTTTCCGTCGCGCTGCTCTCGCCGGGGGCGCGCGGCTGGCGCGCGGCGGCGCTCGTCCTCGCCGCCGCCGGGGCCACGCTGGCCCTGCCGGGCATCGGCGGCACGATCGACCGAGCCCTCGAGCGCTGGCGCTTCGCCGCCCTCCAGCCCGGGCTCGAGCTGCTCGACGCGGTGGAGACGCGCTACCAGCACACGGCCATCGCGCGGCTCGGCTCCCAGACCTCGGTGGTCAGCGACGGGCGGATCGACACCAGCTTTCCCGACCCCGACCAGGTGAGCCAGGACGCGGCCTACTTCCTCGCCCAGGCCGAGGGCGCGCGGCGCGTGCTGCTCTTCGGCGGGGTGGCGAGCGGGCTCGCCGCCGAGCTGCTGCGCTACCCGCTCGAGCGGCTCGTCGTGGTCCAGCCGGATGCCGAGGCCTTCGCCCGGCTGCGGCCCCACCTGCCGGGGGAGACCGTCGCAGCCCTGGCGGACCCGCGCCTGACGCTGCGCTTCGAGGACGGGCGGCGCTACGTCAACACCCTGACCGGTGACGAGGCCTTCGACCTGGTGCTCGTGCTGGCAGGGAGCCCCTCCACGGCGCACAGCAACCGGTACTTCACCGCCGAGTTCTACGCCGGCGTGCGCCGCGGCATGGCGCCGGACGGGGTGCTGTGCACCTCAGTCGGGGGTGCCTCGAACTACCTTGGGCGCGAGGTGCGCGGCTACGGCGCCTCGGTGTTCCGCACCCTGGGCGAGGCCTTTGGCCAGCTCGCCCTGCTGCCGGGAGACGAGCAGGTCTTCTGCGCCTCCGCGCGGCCGGACCGCGTCAGCGAGGATCCGTCGGTGCTGGAGCGGCGCTACCTCGCCACCCCGCTCGACGTGCACCGCTTCCCGGGGCTCGCGTTCCACTCGCTGCTGCCGGCGGACCGCGCGGCGTTCCTGCGCCAGCAGCTCGCTGATCCGCCGGGCGAGCGCAACACCGACGGCCGGCCGGTCACCTACTGGCTCAACATGCTCCTCTGGGGCAAGCTCAGCGCCTCGCACTTCGTCGCCTGGCTCGAGCGCCTGCGGGACCTCGGCCCCTGGCCCTACCTCGTGCCGGCCGGCGTCCTCGTGGGGCTCCTCCTGCTGCGCGGCGCCGTCGAAGGCTGGCCGCGGCCGCGCCGGCGCCGGCAGGCGGCGACGCTGGCCCTCGCCGCGCTCGGCTTCGCCGCGATGGCCGGCCAGCTCGCGCTCCTGTTCAGCTACCAGGCGACGGTCGGCTTCGTGTTCGGCCGCATCGCCCTGCTGAATGGCGTGTTCATGACCGGCCTCGCGCTCGGCGCGGGCTGGCTCGGGCGCGTCCTGACCCCGCGGGCTGGCGGCGCGCTCGCCGCGGTGCTCGCACTGACCGCGGCCGGCGCGGCTTTCCTGCCGACGCTGCTCACGACCCTGGCGGGCCTCGACGGCGTGCGCCTCGAGCTCGCCTACCTCGGCCTCTGCCTCGCCCTGGGTCTGCTCACCGGGACGGGGTTCCCGCTGGGCGTCGACCGTGCCCAGCGCGACACCGGCAGCGCGCTGCGCTCCAGCGCCCTGGCGGAGTGGGCGGACAGCCTTGGGGGCGCAGCGGGCGGGCTGGTCACCGGGGCGCTGCTCGTCCCGACGCTGGGCGTCGCCGGCACCGCGCACCTCCTCGCCGCCCTGACGGCCCTCGCGCTGGTGCCGTTGATCGCGGCCGAGCGCGGTCCCGACCGGGTGGAGGCGTTGGCGGCGCGGGGCCACCGCGCCTTCCCCTGGCCGCGCCTGGTATGGGCGATTGCCTTCATCCTGGTCACCGCCTGGCTGCTCCAGCTCCTCGTCCGGGGTGCCGCCCCTGGGCCCCAGCTCACGTTCGACGCCGAGTCGCTCGCAGCGGTGAGCGGCGCGCCTGGGCACGAGGCGCGCGCGACGCCCTTCCCGCACTACCTCGCGACGGATCCCGAGGGCCGGCGCGTCGTCGCCCTCGCCACGGCGGCGGTCGCCGGCGAGGTCCGCGGCTACGGCGGGCCGCTCAACCTGCTGGTCGCGATCGACGAGACGGGGACGCTGCGCGGCGCGCGGCTCGTCGAGTCGCGAG
>JALOKS010000105.1 GCA_025456385.1 Thermoanaerobaculales bacterium
ACGAGCTCGTCGAGCAGCGCCTCCGGATCGCCGCCGGCGGCGGCGAAGGGACGCAGGTTGACCCGCACCAGCGGGGGATCGCCGCCGAGCGCCTCGCAGGCTGGCTCCTCCGCGAGCGACGCCGCGAGACCCGCGAGCTCGCGCTCGAGGTAGGTGCGCGCCGCCTCCCTGTTCGGGATCGCGTGGCCGGGGCCGAAGACCGACTGGTGGAGGAGCTTGTAGAGGTCCTCGGCACCGGCGAGGGGGTGCGAGCGCAGGTGGTCGCCGAAGGCGAGCATGATGCCGGCGAGCGGGTCGGCCGGCTCGGCGATCGGCTCGTCGGCAGCCGCAGCAAGCGGCGCGGCGAGCAGCGCGAGGAGAACGGCGATGAGGATCGGCACGGCGGCTCCCTGTCGCGACGGCCGCCAAGCGGGCGGCGGTGCCGCGGCTGATCAGGTCGCCGAGTCGAAGGACCCCGTGACGCCGGATCGCAGACCCATGCCCGCTCGCCCTCAGCGCGCGAGCAGCGGGCGGGCGCTGCCGAACCAGTGGACCTCGGCGAAGGTGTCGCAGAAGGGCAGCTCGGGGCCGCAGGGGCGCTGGACGACGCCGCCGGTGCGGGCCGTGAGCTCGAGCAGCCAGCTCTGCTGCACGCGGCGCCAGTGGTCCTCGCGCCAGCCGCTCGACGGCGACGCGACGCAGAAGAGGACCCGGCCGAGCTCGGGGCTCGTGTAGATCCCGCCCAGCACGGCGACGCCGCCGTCGGTCTGCACCAGGGTGCCGGTCTTGACGGCGAGGGCGCCCTCGAAGCTCGAGGCCGCGAGCTTGGGGTACTTGCGGCTGGTGGCGCCGGGGTCGCAGCCGACCACGGGCAGCAGGTCGGACGGCGCGAGGCCCCGCGCGGCCGCACTGGCGATGAAGGCGCGCATCAGGCGCACGCCGGTGCGCGCGGTGATGCGGTTGTGGAGCTCGCCGGAGGCGGTCTCGAGCTCGATCGAGCCCGCCGGCAGCTCGAGGCGCTGCTCGAGGAAGGCCTGCAGGCCGGCCGGCCCGCCGAGGCCGTCGGCGACCCGCACGATGTCGTTGTTGGAGTAGACGTTGAAGCGGCGCAGCATGGCCGGCAGCGGGTTCGAGAGGTGGACCGCGAGCAGGCGCCAGTCGGGCGGCGCGTCGACGACGACCGGACCGGTGATCTCGATCCGCGGCGGCACGGCCGGATCCCAGCCGCGGCGCGCACACACCGCCTGCCAGGCGGCGCGCGTCGAGCGGTCCCAGCGTTTCGGGTCGAGCATCATCTTGAGGCGGCGGCCCATCAGCTCGGCACGTGCCCGCGGCTCGACCACCCGCTTCTCGGCGCCGTGCTCCCAGCCGACCCAGAGGTCGCCGCCGATCGCGAGCCCGCCCTCGACCCGGGTGAGCAGCAGCAGGTTGAGCTGGCGCGCGAGGAGGAAGACGTTCTCGGCGTGGAAGTCGGGGTCGCCGCCGCCCTCGACGACCAGCGTGCCCGTGAGCAGGCCGCTCTTCTTGTCCCACTCGCCCGCGGCGCCGACGGCCGTGCGGTAGCGGTGCTCGGGGCCGAGGCGCTCGAGGGCCCACAGCGAGGTGCCGACCTTGATCAGCGAGGCCGGGTTGAACGGCGTGTCGGCGCCCTGGCTCGCGAGCACCGCGCCCTCGAAGGTCTCGACGTGGAAGAGCAGCGTGTCGCGGTCGGGCGGGGCGGCGGGGTCGGCGGCGGCGACGCCGGCCGCGGCGAGGGCGGCGACGAGGCCGCAGGCGGCAAGGATGCGAAGCGCCGCGATCCCCCACCTGCGGCAGGCGCCAGCCGGCCGCTGGAGGTCGCGCTCGGGCCGGCGGCCTTCGCCCACTCGGCGTGCGATCGCGGCGAGGGCGGGAACGGCGGCGGGGCGCCGCAGCCCGCCGGCCCGCCGTCGCCGGCGGAGCTCGGCCGGGCGCACGCCGCACACGAGGCCCGCGACCGCCGTGCCGCGCACGCCCTCAGCTCCCGTCCAGCAGGCGGTCGGCGAGGCCCGAGCGCAGCGTGCGGTCGGGGTCGAGCCGCGCCTTGAGCTCGGCGAGGCGCGCGAGCTGGCCGTCGCGGAAGGTGTCGCGGTAGAGCGCCGCCGGCAGGGCCGCGTCCTTGGCCGGGTAGAAGCGGCCGCCGGCGTCGACCACCGGCCCGGCGAGCTCGCGGACCATCGCCCACAGCTCGGCGCGGCGGCGCGGCGGGACCGGGAAATCGAGGGCGAGCGAGAAGCCGTCGACCCCGTGGCTCATGAGGAAGGGGTCCGGGCGGTGGCGCTTGAGCACGGCCAGAAACGAGGGCATGCCGCACTCGAGGCAGACCTCGAGCTGGTTGCGGAAGACCTCCTCGGCGCGCGCGATCGGCACGAAGCTCTGGTGCTGGATGAGGCCGCCCGGCAGATAGACCTTCTTCCAGTCGGGCACGTAGTCGAGCAGGAAGGAGAAGGCGGCGAGCGACTGGCGGTAGGTCTTCCGGTTGCCGAGGGTGCTGCCGCTGAGGTACTTCGCGAGGTTGATCGCCCGCATCCCCGGCCGGTTGGTGAAGGGCGCGAGCAGGCGCCACATCTGGCTCTTGGGCACGACACCGAGCAGCGTCGACGGCAGGTCCTGCGCCGCGGCGGAGAGGCTCGCCCCGGGCCGCGGGTCCTCCCCGGGCTCGAGGTGGCGCGCGAAGTGGAGCAGGCCGCGGCCGAGGGCCGCGCCGCGGGCGAAGGCGTCGAGCCAGCCGACCACGTACTCCCAGCGGTCCTTGGCCTCGTCGGTGAGGCGGAGCAGGGTCGCGAGGTCGGGGGCCGCGACCGCCCGCACCTCGACCAGGCCCGAGTACACCTTCTTCAGCTGCAGCCGGGCGCGGGTGATGATGCCGAGCTGGCCGAAGGAGCCGATGACGGCGCGGAAGAGCTCGGGCTCGCGCTCGGGCGAGAGCGTGAGCGCGTCGCCGCGCGGCGTCACCAGGTCGAGCTCGAGGCAGTGCTCGCCGAGGGTGCCGCGGACCCAGTTGTTCTTGCCGTGGACGTTCATCGCCAGCGCGCCGCCGATGGTCGGCGCCATGGTGCCGGTCACCACCGGCGGCCACCAGCCGTCGGCGATCGTCATCCGCCACAGCGCGCCGAGCGAGACGCCGGGCTCGACGTCGACGATGCCGCCCTCCGGGTCCCAGCGCAGGACGCGGTCGAGGCCGGAGCAGTCGAGCACGGCCGACTCGGCGCGCAGCGCGGCGTCGCCGTAGGAGCAGCCGGCGCCGCGCAGGGCGAGCGGCATGCCCGCCGCGCGCACCTCGGAGAGCGCCTCGGCGAGGCCGGCGGCGTCGGCCGGGCGGAAGACGTAGCCGGCGCCGCCGACGGCCATGCCCCAGCCTTCGACCCACTGCAGGCGCTGCGCCCACTCCATGGTCAGATGCCGAGCCTGGTGAAGATGAAGGAGGGGATCGCGCGGACCACCGCCATCAGCAGGCGCCAACGCGCCGGCACGTAGGCCTCGACGGCGCCGCGGCGCGCCTTGGCGAGGATGATCTCGGCCGCGCGCTCGGCCGGGATGAGCCAGAACAGGCCCTTGCGGCCGCGGGTCATGGCGGTGTCGACGAAGCCCGGCTTGATCGTCACCACCGTGACCCCGCGGCGCGCGACGCGGTTGCGCAGGCCCTCGAGGTACGCGTGGAGGCCGGCCTTGGAGGCGCCGTACACGGGGTTGGGGGCGCGGCCGCGGTCGCCGGCCACCGAGCCGATGCCGACGATGGTGCCGCGGCCGAGCCGCGCCATGCGATCCGCCACCGGGTTGAGCCAGGCGACTGCGCCGAGGAGGTTGATGTCGAGCATCTCGCGGTCCTTGGCGGTGTCGAACTCGTCGAGCCCGACCGCCGGCATCACCCCCGCCGCGTACACCGCGAGGTCGAGGCCGCCGAGGCGGCGCGCGATCTCCGGCACCAGCTCCGGAACGTCGCCGAGCGACCGCACGTCGTGGGCGACGGCGAGGGCGCGGTCCAGACCGTAGGCGGCGTTGATCTCGGCCGTGATGCGCTGCAGCTCGTCCTCGCGCCGCGCCACCAGGGCGACCCGCGCGCCGTCGGCGGCGAGCCTCCGCGCGAGCGCCTCGCCGATGCCCGACGACGCGCCGATCACCACCGCGTGCTTGAACTGCGAAGCCGGCACGGCCGCTCTCCTCCCTGGAAATTATCCCACGGGCTCAGCCGGGTGAATCATCCGGGCTCGGCGATCGCGAGCTCGAGGCGGGAGCGCGCCTCGGCGACCCGGGTGTCGTAGTCGGCGCCGGAGACCCTCTCCTTGAGGGCGGGCGACACCGGCAGCACCATCGGGTAGCCCCGCCACTCGAGCACCGCGCCGCTCGCCCGGTCGACGACCTTGCGCCCGGCGATCAGGCTCGAGGCCTCCGGCAGCGGGGTGTCGGCGAACAGCGCCTCGAGGGCCTGCGCCAGCGCCTCGTGCTCGGGCTCGAGGAAGCGGACCCGGCGCCGGCTCTGGATGGCGACGTGGTAGCTCGAGGGGACGTAGTAGATGCCGTCGAGCTCGAGGATCTCGGACACGGCGATGAGCCAGCCGAAGATCTCCTTGAGGAGCCCGAGCCCGGGGTGGCTCTGGCCGGGCAGCTGCCGCCGGAAGGGCCCGAAGTGCGCGCGCGGGTTCTGCAGCAGCAGCCACTCGATGACCAGCAGCTGGCAGCCGGGGCAGACCCGCGTGCTGCGGTTGACCCGCAGCTCCATCAGCAGCTCGCCGCAGTCGGGCTCGGAGAAGATGCGCACCGTGTCGCCGACGCTCCCCGTGAGGTCGACCTCGACGGAGGGGTGGCGGAAGCCCAGCAGCCGCAGCCGGTCGAGGATGCCGAGGCGCTCGAGCAGCAGCTCGACGCCCTGCGGCGAGAAGTGGGCGAGGAAGCGGGTGCGCCGCGGCGCCTCCGGCATGATGCCGACCAGGTCGTCCTCGGTCAGCCGCCACGAGAAGGCGCTCGGCTCGGCGGTCAGGGACGAGGGGTCGAGCTCGCCGCGGATGCGCTGGAAGCGCCGCATCACGAGCTCGGCGTCGTCCGGCATGCGCACGATCTTGCCGCTGACCAGCCAGGCGAGGAAGCGTGCGCTGTAGCGCCAGCTGCTGCTGCCGTAGCCGCCGCCGAGCAGAACCACCAGCGGCACCCGGCGCCGCGGCCGCCGCAGCAGCTCGACCACCAGGCGATCGCGGCGCAGCATGCCGTCGGCCGAGATCCGCCAGTTGCCGAGCTCGTCGTCGGCGGCGGGATCGGAGCCGGCGATGTAGATCACCAGGCCGGGACGGAACTCGGTCATCACGTCGGGCAGGGTCTTGAGCAGGGTGCCCAGGTAGAGCTCGTCCTCGACGTCGGGGCCGAGCGCGATCGCGGTCGAGGCGACGGCCTCGGTCGGCCCCCAGTGCTGGTTGTGGACCGAGTAGGTGTAGACCGTCGAGTCGTGGGCGAAGATCTCGCGCGTCCCGTTGCCGTCGTGGATGTCGAGGTCGACGACCAGGATCGGCTCCTTGAAGCCCTTGGCCCGCAGGCGCGTGACCGCCACCGCGATGTCGTTGTAGATGCAGAAGCCGAGGCCGCGGTCGCGCGCCGCGTGGTGGAATCCGCCGCCGAGGTTGACCGCGGTCGAGCGGCTCTGCAGGGCGAGGCGCGTCGCCTGGATGGTGCCTCCGGTCGCCAGGCGCTGGAGCTCGACGACACGCTCGATCACGTCGTCGTTCAGGCGCTCGCCGAAGATCCGCTCGGTCACCGTGGGGTCGAGGCCGAGGCTCTCGAGGTACTCGGGCCGGTGCACGCGCAGCAGGCTGCGCAGCGCCGGCCGCCGCGGCACCGACACGTCGTCGCCGTCGAGCAGGCCCTCGTCCTCGAGCAGGCCGATGATCTTCTGCCCCCGCAGGGGGTCCATCGGCGTGCCCGCGACCACCTGCGCGTAGCCGTCGTGGTAGACGAAGCGCACCCGCGAGGCGCGCCAGCGGCCGCGCCACTGCCGCCAGCGCCGCCGCAGCAGCCGTCCGTAGCGGATCATCAAACCGGGGCTGTGGTTGGCGGGCGGGACCGCGTTCGCCATGTCGAGAGTATAGACCGGCTTCGTTTAACGTTCGCACGTTCAAACGTTTAAACGTTCGAACGGCGGCCTCAGAGCTGGCTCACCGTGTAGCCGCGCCCGCGCAGCAGCGCGACGAGGCCCTCGGGCCCGACGAGGTGCAGCGCGCCGACCACCACCAGGGCGTCGCGGTCGCCGGCAAGCAGCGCCTCGATGCGCTCGAGCCAGGCGCGGTTGCGGGCGGCGACCATCTTCTCGCGCAGCGCCGGCAGCTCGGCGAACTCGCTGCCGAGAAGTCTCTCGACGGGCGCGACGTCGCCGACCCGCCAGCTCGCCGCGACCTCGTCGAGGAGCGGCACCATGGTCTCGAGCTCGTCCAGGGTCGAGCGCAGGAAGGCGACGCTCTCCTCGGCGCTGAGACCGGTGAAGAGCCCGAGCTGCTCCTCCACCGTCTCGAGCGCCCGGCGCTCCTTGCCGTCGTCGCTGGCGCGCCGGCTGAGGTGCAGGTCGAGGCCGGCCGACGGCTGGTAGCCGGCGCGCGCGAGCTCGAGGCCCGCCACCGACAGCGCCGCCATCCACGGCTTCATGAACTGCAGGGCCGCCGGCGCGAGGCCGGTACCCTGAACCGTCGCCGCGAGGCGCCCCCACAGCTCGGGGCCGATCTCCTGCTCCAGCGTGCGGCCGCCCTCGAGGCTGCCGGCGGCCAGCATCCTGAAGGCGGCGCCGTTCATCTCGTCGAGATCGACCTCGAAGACCACGACCTCGGCCGCGGCGAAGGCCACCTCGATGGCCGGCGGCAGCGGGTAGGACTCGGGCTTCATGGCGTGGATCGATCCCAGAAGGTGGACCGTGGTCTCCCCACGCTGGACGCGCCACATGAAGACCGAGCCCTGGCCGTCTGCGGCCGGCAGGCCGGCGGCGGCGAGCAGCACGGCGAGGAGCGTGTAGGTCGTGGGGCGTTTCATCGGGCCTCCGAGTCTGCAAGTGTAACGGAGGGAGATTTCGGATTTCGGATTTCGAATTTCGGATTTGCGGACTGAGCCCTCGAGAATTGCCTGCGATCACGGAGGCGCTGGGAAGGAGGCGGCGTGGCGCCGCCCCCTCCTGCGTCCTGAGCGAGCGCAGCGACCGCCCCCGCGTGTCATCCCGAGCGAGCGAGCGCGGCGGCCACCCCATCTGTCATCCTGAGCGAGGCCGTGATGCGGCCACCCCTACCTGTCATCCTGAGCGAGGCCGCCCGGCGGCCGAGTCGAAGGATCCCGTGAAGTCCCCGGAGAGTGTCCCGTGCTCCGGTTTGCGATCTCGCGTCACGGGGTCCCTCGACTCGCTCCGGCGCTGCGCGCCGTCGCTCGCTCGGGATGACAGCGGACGGATGTCGCGCGCAGCGCCGTGCTATCGTTCCTCCTCCGCGGCCGCGCGCCGCGCCGAAAGGAGCCCTCATGGCCAACCCGACCGCGACCTTCGACACCTCGCTCGGCTCGTTCACGGCCGAGATCTTCCTCGAGCAGATGCCGATCACCGCCGGCAACTTCATCAAGCTCGCCAAGGAGGGCTTCTACGACGGCCTCCACTTCCACCGCGTGATCAAGAACTTCATGATCCAGTTCGGCTGCCCGCACTCCAAGGACCCGGCGAGCCCGCGCTGCGGCACCGGCGGACCGGCGAGCGGCACCATCCCCGACGAGCACCTCGCGAGCGCGAAGCTCTCCAACCTGCCGGGCACCCTGTCGATGGCCAACACCGGTCGCCCGAACAGCGGCGGCTCGCAGTTCTTCATCAACACCGCGACCAACAGCTACCTCGACTGGTTCTCGCCGGGCGCCTCGAAGCACCCGGTGTTCGGCAAGGTCACCGCCGGCATGGACGTCGTCAAGGCGATCGAGACGGCGAAGACCGGCGCCCAGGACCGGCCGCTGACCCCGATCCAGGTCCGCACGGTGACGATCAACGACTGAGGCGAGCGGCGCGTCGCAGCCGCGAGTCGATGGGCCTCGTCCGGGAAGCGACGAGGATCGTGGCGTGGCGGCCGTTGCGCCACATCACGAGATCCTTCGACTGCGCCGCGACCCTTCGGGTCCCGGCTCAGCTCCCAGTGGCAGGTTCATCCCGTCACGCGAGACGCGCGGCAAAAACACCGCGGTGGCAACGGTGACCCTGGTGGGGCAGCCGTCCCGGCTGCCCGACGGTGAAGCCAGAGGTGTCATGCTTCCTG
>JALOKS010000431.1 GCA_025456385.1 Thermoanaerobaculales bacterium
GGGCAAGGGCTTCCACCGCGTCGCCTGGGACCTCCGCTACCCGAGCACCACCGCCGTGCTCGCGCCCGAGCCCGCGGCGGCGCGGGACGAGGACAGCGAGGACGAGGGCGGCGGATTCATGGCGCCTCCCGGGCGCTACACGGTGACCCTGGCGAAGCGGGTTGACGGCGAGGTGACCGCGCTCGCCGGGCCGCTCGAGTTCGAGGTCCGCCGCGTCCTCGCCGGCTCGCTCGAGGGCACGGCTCCGGCCGACACCGCGGCCTTCCTGCAGCAGGTCGCGGCGCTCGAGCGCGCGGTCAGCGCCGCCGACCACGGCCTCGGCCTCGCCTTCGAGCGCGTCGCGGTGCTCGAGACGGCCCTCGCCCGCTCGACGAGCGAGCCCGGCACCCTCGACCGCGAGCTCGAGGCGCTCAAGCAGGAGCTCTACGGGCTCGAGGAGGCCCTGAGCGGCAGCCGCACGAAGCGGACGCTCGGCCAGTCGCAGCTCCCGACCGTCGCCGGGAGGCTGCGGGTGGCGGCGTCGAGCGACGGCCAGTCGGACTACGGACCGACCGCGACCCACCGCCGCGCCCTCGCGATCGCGAGCGAGAGCTTCGCCGCGCTCGAGCCCCGGCTGCGCGAGCTCCTCGACGGCGAGCTGCCGGCACTCGAGGCGAGGATGGAGGCCGCCGGCGTGCCCTGGACGCCGGGCAGGCCGCTGCCGGAGCTCGGCGCCGGCCGGGAGGAGTCGAAGCGTTGACGGTTCAACCTTCGAAGGTTCGGCTCATCAGGGAGCCCCCGGGGTGGGCAGGGGTCGAGTGCGGATTCTCCGACCACCTCGTGGCGATCCGAACGACAAACCGAGCTCGGGGCCGATAGCGGCGGGCTCTTCAGAGCCCGCCGTCGCGGCGTCGGACAACGCCAGCGCGATGCTCGCCGCCGTTGCGCTCCTCGCGGGTGCTGGCCTCCGACCCTGCGGCTGTCACCGCCATCTGCCAGCGCCCCTGAATCCGGGCGTGGAGACGGGCGCGGGTCGTGGAGTCAGGCCGCAGGCGCGGCGACGCGGGCCTGGAGCTCGTCGACGCGGGTGCTGAGGTCGTGCAGCATGTCGCGCTCCGCCGTCAGGCGCTCCGACTCGGCGCGCACGAAGCGGGTGTAGGGCGCGACGGTGGCCGCGAGGCGCTGGCGCCGCTCCTCGACCTCGGTCGCGAAGTGGGCGCGCAGGGCCTCCATCAGGCGCGCGCGGAGGGCCGCCATCGTGGCACTGAACGCCGCCTTGGCGCGCCGCCGGCGGTGCGGCAGCACGAAGAGGCCGAGAACCGCCAGCAGGCCCGCGGCGGTGAAGCCGGTCACGTCGGCGGCGGTGGAGCTCGCGGCGAGGGCCACCGCGGCGCCGAGGCCCACCGCTCCGACCTCGAGAGCGGCAGCGGAGGTCACCGCCTTCTGCAGGTCCGCGGCCATCCGCCGCGACTCCGCCGTGCGGTCGTAGGCGGCGAGGCTGGACCGCGCCGCCCGCCCGACGGTGTCCAGGAGCCGTGCCCGGTCCGACTGGAAGCGGCCCCCCACCTCGCCCACCATGCGGTCGGCGTGCGCGGCCGCGCGGCGGTTGACGTGGTTGACGACGCTCTGCCAGTAGCCGAGCTCCGAGTCGACCAGCCAGTCGATGAGTGCCGCGACCCTGGCTTCGATCTCCGCCGGCGCGTCGCCGACGACGGCCGCGTCGAAGGTCGCCTGCAACGCCTCGCGGTCGAAGAGGCGGCGCAGGCGCTCGATCCGCACGGTGTCGTCGAAGAAGTCGTGGCCGCGCCGCTCCATGCGGTGGAGGACGTTGTCGATGTCGGCGAGGCGGAGCTCGAACTCCCGCGCCACGTCCGCGGCCCAGGCCGCGGTCTGCCCCTCGATGTCCGCCACGGTCCGCTGGTCGTCGCCGAGCAGCCCGCGGCGGTCCTGGTTCGCCGCCAGGGCGCGTCCGAGCAGCCGGGAGGCGACACCCAGGGGGTTGCCGAGCTTGAGCCGGAGGCGCTCGCCGCGGTCGAGGCGGTCGCGCAGGAAGCTCTCGACACCGGGCAGGCCGCTCGCCGCGAGCTGCGCGGCGTCGCCCCGGGCGCGGGCCTCGGCGGCGCGCTGGGCCGAGATCGGGAGCACCTCGAGGCTGAGGCCGAGGATGCGGCCGGCGTTGGCGCGCACGTAGCCGAGCACCTCGTTGAGCTCGGCCTCGCCGCGCAGGATGTCGACCTTGTTGACGAGCAGCACGAGCTTCTTGCCCCAGGCCGCGATGCTCTCGAGGAACTGGCGCTCGCTCTCCGACAGCGGGCGGTCGGCCGAGGTGACGAACAGCACCAGGTCGGCGCGCGGCACGAAGTCGGTGGTGAGGGCCTCGTGGACACGATCGAGGGCGTTGGTTCCCGGCGTGTCGACGAAGCTGAGATCGCGCAGCGCGTCGAGGGGAGCGGTGATGCGCTCGGCGGCGGCACCGAGCGGCTGCCGGGAGCGGGTCTCGCCCCAGGTCAGGAGGTGGAGCTTCGCGGTCGTCGGAGTGACGCCCTCGGCGAGCAGCGGCTCGCCGAGCAGGGCGTTGACGAACGCGCTCTTGCCGGCGTTGAACTCGCCCACGACGACGATCAGGAACAGCTCGTCGAGCTGC
>JALOKS010000106.1 GCA_025456385.1 Thermoanaerobaculales bacterium
GGGCGGGTACGACCTCGACGTCGGCCTCGGGGTTCTGGTGTCGCTCGAGAACATCACCGACAAGCTGTACAACGAGCCCTACAACAACCGTCCCGAGCCGGGCCGCAACCTGCGGGCGACGCTGCGGTACCGGTTCTGAATTTTGAATTTTGAATTTTGAATCCTGAATCGTGAGCCTTGAGGCGTCCGTCGGTCCCGCTCTCAGAGCGGCGGCTCTCCCACTGAGTCCGGGTGCGGGGAGCGCTTGCCGGTGAGGGACTCGATCTCGACCCGCCACACCCGGGTGGCGGCGAGCTGGGAGTCGGGGATCGCCCACGCGCGCCCCGAGTAGTGCCGCATGATCTCGTCGAGCCCCCGGGCCTTGTCGCGGGCCGAGGCGAGCTCGACGACCGTGCCGTAGCCGATGACGCAGGAGTACGCGAAGCTCCACGAGCAGGCGTCGTTGTCGTTCCGCAGCAGGGTGACATCCGCCTCGACCTCGAAGCAGACGCGCGGGTTGGCGGCGATGAACTCGAGCTTGCGGCCCGACGGGGCGCTGTGGAAGTAGAGAGCCTGGCCGTCGTAGCCGAACGACACCGGCACCAGGTAGGGCTCGCCGCCGCAGGCGAAGGCGAGGCGGCAGACATCGGCGGCGCGGATGACCGCGTCGATCCCGGCGCGCGAGCCGATCTCCCGGTCGCGGCGCCTCATCCGACGTTCAACAGGCCCTTGGCGTAGAGCACGGCGTGGCCGGCGACGTGGACCCGGTCGTCGGCGAGGCGGCAGGCGATCTCGCCGCCGCGCGCCGAGACCTGGCGCGCGGCGAGCTGCGCGCGGCCGAGGCGCCGGCTCCAGTAGGGCGCCAGCGTGCAGTGGGCGGAGCCGGTGACCGGGTCCTCGGGAACCCCGACCCGCGGCGCGAAGAAGCGGGACACGAAGTCGACGTCCTCGCCCGGGGCGGTGACGATCACACCGGTGCAGTCGAGGCTCGCGATCGCATCGAAATCCGGGTCGATGCTCCGCACCTCGTGCTCGCTCGCGAACACCGCGAGCAGGTCGCGGGACTGCAGCGTCTCCGAGGGCGTGCGGCCGAGTCCGGCGAGCAGAGCCTCCGGGGCGGCGATCGGGCTCGCCGGCCGCGACGGGAAGTCCATCACCAGCGCGTGGCCCTCCCGCCAGACGGCGAGCGGGCCGCTGCGCGTGCTGAAGCGGATGCCCTCGCCCTCGAAGCCGAGATGCTCGAAGAGGACGTAGGCGCTCGCCAGGGTGGCGTGGCCGCAGAGATCGATCTCGGCGGTCGGGGTGAACCAGCGCAGGTCGTACCCCTCCTCGGCGGCGACGAAGAAGGCGGTCTCCGAGAGCCGGTTCTCGGCGGCGATGCGCTGCATCAGCCGCTCGTCGAGCCAGCTCTCGAGCGGGCAGACCCCGGCCGGGTTGCCGCCGAAGACGGTGTCGGTGAAGGCGTGGACGACGAAGTACGGGATCATTGGCTCACTCCGTGGACGGCCCGAGCAGGTGGCGGGCCAGGAACTCGGTCTTGAGGCGGTGGAAGTGGAGGGCGAAGGACGAGCGCCGGACGCCGTGCCGGGTGCGTGGGTAGACCATCAGCTCGAAGCGCCTGTCGGCCTCGGCGAGCGAGCCGACCAGCTGCAGCGTGTTCTGGAGGTGGACGTTGTTGTCCATGCTGCCGTGGGCGAGGAGCAGGGCGCCCCGCAGGTTCTCGGCCCAGGTCAGGGGCGCCGAGGACTCGTAGCCCTCGGGGTTCTGCTCGGGGGTGTCCATGTAGCGCTCGGCGTAGATGCTGTCGTAGAGCCGCCAGTCGGTCACCGGAGCGTACGCGACGCCGGCGCGGAAGAGCTCCGGCGCCTTGAGCAGGAGCATCAGGGTCATGTAGCCGCCGTAGCTGCCGCCGTAGACGGCGATGCGCTCGGGGTCGACCCAGTCCTGCGCGCCGAGCCAACGCGCCGCCGCAACCTGGTCCGCGACCTCGAGCTCGCCGAGGCGGCGGTGGATCGCGGTCTCGAAGTCGCGGCCGCGGCCGGCGGTGCCGCGGTTGTCGACCATGAACACCCCGATCCCCATGTCGGCGAGGAGGCGGAAGGTGTCGTGGATCGAGCCCCCCCAACGGTCGGCGGTGAGCTGCGAGTGCGGGCCGCCGTAGACGTAGAGCACCACCGGGTGGCGCCGCCCGGGCTCCGGGCCGCGCGGCCGGATCAGCAGCGAGTGGAGCTCGGTGCCGTCGGCGGCGGCGAGCGATCCTTGCTCGACCGGAAGCAGGTCCCAGCCGGCGAGCTCCTGCCCCGACTCCCACATCCGGCGCGGCGGCGCCCCGCCGAGGAACAGGACGTCGGCGCGCGGCGGCTCGTCGACCGAGGACCAGGTGTCGACGATCATGTCGCCCGCCGGGGATGGGCGTCCCTCGTGGGTCCCGCGCTCGCCGCGGTCGAGCCGGGCCATCGCGCCGCCCTCGAGGCTGACGCTGAAGAGGTGGCGCTGGCGGAGATCGCCGCGGTTGGCCTCGAAGAAGGCCGTGCGCTGCGCGGCGTCGACGCCGATGAGCGCCTGCACCTCCCAGTCGCCTGCCGTCAGACGGCGGATGAGAGCGCCGTCCGCGCCGTGCAGGAAGAGGTGACGCCAACCGTCGCGCTCGGAGCTCCAGAGGAAGCGTCCGTCGTTGAGGAAGTGAAGGTCGTCGTGAACGTCGACCCAGGCCGGGTCGCTCTCGGTGAGCAGTGTCCGCACCGGCCCGCCGTCCGGCGCTGCGAGCAGGAGCTCGAGCCGATCCTGGCCGCGGCTGAGGCGCTGAGCCCAGACCTCGCCCCCGGGAGTCCAGCCGGCGCGCGGCAGGTAGTGGTCGCCTGCTCCGGTGTCGACCCAGACCGGTTCACCGCCGATGGCGGGGACCACGCCGAGGCGCACCCTCGCGTTGGCGGTGCCGGCCTTCGGGTACCACTGCTCCTCGAGGCCGGGGTACGGCATCGCGTCGTCGGTGATCGGGACGACGCCGACCGGGCGCTGGTCGAACTGGAGGAAGGCGAGGCGGGAGCCGTCGGGAGACCACCAGTAGCAGCGTTCGGCGCCCAGCTCCTCCTCGGTCACCCAGTCGGCCACGCCGTTGAGCTCGTGCACGTTGCCGCCGCGGTCGGTGACGCGGTGGGCGACCCCGGTCGCGAGCTCGACCCAGTGGAGATCGCCGCCTTTGACGAAGCCGAGCTTCGTGCCGTCAGGGCTGAAGGCGGGGAAAATCTCAGGCTCCCGGTCGCCGGTGAGGAAGCGCGCCCGCCCGCTCGCCAGCTCGAAGACGTAGAGGTCGCCCGAGGTGACGCCCGCGAGCAGCGCGCCGTCGGGCGACAGGACCGGCCGGCCGCGGGCGCCGCTCGCGCTGTTGACGTCGCCGACGCCGCTCGTCGCAGCGTGCGGGCGTTGCTCGGCGAGGCCGTCCATGACCGCCTTCCAGTCGGCGAGCCGCGCGCGCTCACCGCTCGCGGCGTGCTCGCGCCAGAGCACGTTGTCGCCCTTGCCGGACAGCCAGTAGATCATGTGCTCGCCGTCGGGCAGCCAGTGCAGCGCGCCGAGCTGCTCGATCTCCAGAGCTTCCTCGCCGAACAGGGCCTCGAGGCTCAGCCGCTCGGGGGGCTCGGCGGCCGCCGCCGCGACCGCCGTGACCAGGGCCAGGATCAGGGACCCGCAAGCTCGCATGAGGCGCTTCCTCCCGGCCGGAGTGTAGCGTGCCGCGCGCAGCTGGGGGAGCAGGCGCCCGCCCGCCCTCAGCCACCCTCTGGGGGCTCGCCCTCGAACTCCCCGAGGAGGTCGCGCGCGATCTCGGCGTACTCCGCGGGCACCATGAAGGCGACCACGCCGGCGCGGGGATTGAATCGGAACGCCGACAGGCTCCCGCGAAAGGCGTCGAAGCGCTCCTCGCCGACAACCACGTGCGGGATCCCGTGGGCATCGAGGAACGAGCGGACGACCGGCACCTCGCTCGGATCGGAGCTCTCGAACACCGGCTCGAGCTCGTCGCCGCCGGGTGCCGCTGCCGCCCGACCCCCGGGCTCCCACTCCCCGCCGGGCTCGGGGCGGTGGGCGGCGGGCGCCGGCGGCGCGGCGCGGAGCGGGTCCTCGGCGACGAGGGCGCTCCGGCAGTAGGGGCAGTGCGTGATGCCCTCGCGGTACTCGCCGGGCTTGCCGGTGTCCTTGAAGTCGGGGCAGTCGCGGTTCGGGCAGTACATGATGGGGCCCCTCCGAGCGGCGATTATGGACGAGGACCGCGGCAGCGTCCACGGCGCGCCGCGACGCGCGTGCCGGGGTGTGCTTCAATCGGGGCGATGGCCCATGCCGAGGAGCTCCGGGTGGTCGAGTCCGCGGGGCCGCCGGCCTCCGACCTCGCGCGCGAGGCCTGGCTCCTCGAGCGCGCGGCCGACGGCGAGCCGTCCCTGCTGCTCGCCTCCTGGCCGGGGCCGGTGGCGGTGCTGGGCTTCGGCCAGCCGGCGGAGGATGCGGACCTCGCGTGGTGCCGGCGCCACGGCGTGACGGTGCTGCGGCGGCTCACGGGCGGCACCGGGGTGGTGCACCGCGGCGACCTCGGGGTCGGCCTGGCGCTGCCCGCCGAGCACCCGTGGGCGAAGGGCATCGTCTCCCTCTACGGGCGCTTTCTCGAGGTGCTCGAGCCGGCCCTGCGGGAGCTGGGCAGCCGGGCGAGCCGGATCGCCGAGCCGCGGCGCGGCTCGCGCGTGCGCTCGCCGGTCTGCTTCCTCGACCAGCTCGCCGACACCCTGGCGATCGACGGGCGCAAGGCGGTGGGCTGCGCGCAGACCCGGCGCCGGGGCGCGGTGCTGGTCCACGCCGCGGTCCTCCTCGGCCTCGACGCCGAGCTCTACTCGCGGATCTTCCGGGTTCCGGCGGACGAGGTGCGGGCCGGCCTCACACCGGCCCTGCCCGGCGTCCCTCCCGGCGAGGTCGGGAGAGAGGTCGCCGCGGCGATGTCGCGAGCTCTCGGGCTGGCGCCCGTCCTCTGTGCTCCCGAACCGGTCCCGCAACGCTTCCTCGAGCCCTACGCCAGCGCGCGCTGGGCCCCTGTCCCGGACCGCCGAGACCGACATGCGGAGCCGGCTGGCCGCAGCGACCCGGGATGACGAAGTGCCCCGGGCTCGCCTCGGAAAACTCCGAGATCCGAAATCCGAAATCCGAAATCGTGTGGCGAAATACCCCGCCTCGACCGTCTGTTGCCACAGGGCGAGCACGGGTGCGTCTCAGGGGGGAATGCCATGCCGCGAACGCGGGTGTATGAAGCGGTCACCGAGCGGCTCGAGATCCTCGACGTCGAGGGCCGGGTCGATCAGGCCTTGATGCCGGCTCTCGACGCCGAGGCCCTCAGAGGCCTCTACCGCGACATGGTCCTGATGCGGAACTTCGACGACAAGGCGCTCAAGCTGCAGCGCCAGGGCCGCATGGGAACCTGGCCTCCGATCAAGGGCCAGGAGGCGGTGCAGGCAGGGGTCGCGCGCGCGATGGGCGAGCACGACTGGCTGATCCCGGCCTTCCGCGAGCACGGGGTGATGGCGTTGCGCGGGGTGCCCCTGCACCTCATCTACGCCTACTGGGCGGGCGACGAGCGCGGTTCGTGCTACCCCGAAGGCGTGCGCTGCTTCCCGGTGGCGGTGCCGGTTGGCAGCCAGTGGCAGCACGGCGCCGGCGTCGGCCTGTCCCTCAAGCTGAGCGGCGAGGACGCGGTCGCGGTGACCTTCGGGGGCGACGGCTCGACCTCCGAGGGCGACTTCCACGAGGCCCTGAACTGCGCCGCCGTGTTCGGGGTCAAGGCGGTGTTCGTGATCCAGAACAACCAGTGGGCGATCTCGGTGCCCCTCCACCAGCAGACGGCGACCGCGACCCTCGCGCAGAAGGCCCACGCCTACGGCATGCCCGGGATCCAGGTCGACGGCAACGACGTGCTGGCGGTCTACGTCGCCACCAGGGAGGCGATCCAGCGAGCGCGCCGCGGCGACGGCCCGACCCTGATCGAGGCCGTGACCTACCGCCTCGGCGACCACACGACCGCCGACGACGCCAGCCGCTACCGGCCCGAGGGCGAGGTCGAGGCCTGGGAGGGCCGCGACCCGATCCAGCGCCTGCGCCGCCACCTCGAGGGCGCGGGCCTGTGGGACGAGAGTCAGGAGGCGGTGCTCCAGGAGGAGGCCCACGCCTGGGTCGAGTCCCAGGTCAAGGCCTTCGAGGAGATGGCGCCGCAGGAGCCGGAGGCGATCTTCAGCTCGATGTACGCCGAGCTGCCGCCGCACCTCGTGGAGCAGATGAACGAGCTCCTCGCCGAGGTGCGCTCGTGAGCGCGCGCGCGGCCGGGGGCCGCGCCCTGCACGCGGTGCCCGAGTCGACGACCGACAAGCTGACCATCGCGCAGGCGGTGCGCGACGCCATGGCCGGCGAGATGGAGCGGGACGAGCGGGTGCTGGTGCTGGGCGAGGACGTCGGCGTCGACGGCGGCGTCTTCCGCGCCACCGAGGGCCTCATCGAGCGCTTCGGACCGCAGCGGGTGATCGACACGCCGCTCGCCGAGAGCTCGATCATCGGCATGTCCATCGGGCTCGCCGCGACGGGATTCCGGCCGATCGCCGAGATCCAGTTCATGGGCTTCGTCTACCCTGCCGTCAACCAGCTCTTCGCGCACGCCGCCCGGCTCCGCAACCGCACCCGGGGCAACCTGAGCGTGCCGATGGTGGTGCGCATGCCCTACGGGGGCGGCATCCACCCGCCCGAGCACCACTCGGAGAGCTACGAGGCGATGTTCCTCAACACCCCCGGCATCAAGGTCGTGGTGCCCTCGAACCCCTACGACGCGAAGGGGCTGCTGACCGCGGCGATCCGCGACCCGGACCCGGTGCTGTTCATGGAGCCGAAGCGGATCTACCGGGCCTTCCGGGAGCCGGTGCCGAGGGACGGCTACACCGTGCCGATCGGCAAGGCCGCGATCGCGCGCGAGGGCGAGGACGTGAGCCTGATCGCGTGGGGCGCGATGGTGCGGGTGTGCCTCGACGCCGCCGAGGTCCTCACCCGCAGCGACGTCGCGGCCGAGGTCGTGGACCTGCGGTCCTTGAACCCCCTCGACCGGGAGACGGTGCTCGCGAGCGTCGCCAAGACCGGCCGGGCGGTGGTGGTCCACGAGGCGCCGCGCACCGCCGGTTTCGGCGCCGAGATCGCGGCCCAGATCGGCGAGCACGCGCTGCTCCAGCTCGAAGCTCCGGTGCGGCGGGTCGCCGGCTTCGACACCGTGTTCCCGCTCGCCAGGTCGGAGCAGTATTATCTTCCCTCGCGCGAGCGGGTGATCGACGCGGTGCAGAGGGTGCTGAGCTACTAGAGGTGATTCCGCGATTCGCACCGCGAGTCGCACCGGCAGCGCGAGAGCGGACGAAGGGCGGACCATGGCGCAGGTATTCAGCTTTCCCGACGTGGGTGAGGGGATCCACGAGGGCCGGGTGGTCGAGTGGCTGGTCGCCGTCGGCGAGGCCGTCGGCGAGGACCAGCCCCTGGTCAAGGTCGAGACCGACAAGGCGGTGGTCGAGCTGCCCTCGCCCTTCGCCGGCACCGTGCTCGAGCTTCACGCCGCGGCCGGGGGGGAGATCCACGTCGGCGACCCCCTGGTGACCATCGGCGCCGCCGGCGAGCGCGCGGCGGCGCGCGCCGCGGTCGCGGAGCCGTCCGATCACGCCCGGCCGGCGCCGGCCGAGCCCGCGGCCGCCCAGCCGGCGGCGGCGGGAGCCCCTGCGCCGCGGCCGCCGGCGACGCCCAAGACCCGGACGCTCGCCCGCCGCCTCGGCGTCGACCTCGGCCGCGTCCGCGGCTCCGGCAGCGGCGGCCGCATCACCGACGAGGACGTCGAGCGCGCAGCCGCCGGCACGGGTGCGGCCGTGGCACCGGCGCCGCGCGCGCCCGCGCCGGTCCGCCCGGTGGCCGCGAGCGCCGACGGCGAGGTCGAGCGCCTGCCGATCAGCCACCTGCGCAAGGTCATCGCCAACGCCATGCGGCAG
>JALOKS010000432.1 GCA_025456385.1 Thermoanaerobaculales bacterium
TTCGAGGGCCTCGGCGCCGTCCGCCGCCTCCAGGGTGGCGGCCCCCTCGTCGGAGAGCACGGTGGCGAGGAAGGTCCGGATCTCCTCGTCGTCATCGACGACGAGGACGCAGGTGCCGCTGAGCCTGCCGATCGCGGCGTCGCCGAGGAGCTTCCGCTCGTCCACCATCGCACCTCCGGGCCGGCTGCCCGGCTCCAATGTAGGCCCTGCCCGCGGTGCCCGCAAGGCGGCCGCGCGCTTGGCCCTCGATACGAACTGCGGTAGGATGCGGCGGCGACGGCGCCGCAGGTGCCGGCGCGGGCGTGACCCCATCGTCTAGCCCGGTCTAGGACACTGGCCTTTCACGCCGGCAACGCGGGTTCAAATCCCGCTGGGGTCACCACTTGCAATTCGCCTCGGGGGAGATTCGCGAGGCGAATCTCCCGCGAGACGAATTGCAGTGTAATTCGCGAAGCGAATCACTGAACGAGCTTGTAGCCCAGCCGGTGCACGGTGATGATGTACCGCGGGTCCGCGGGGTCGTCCTCGATCTTCTTGCGCAGCTTGGCGACGTGGGTGTCGACGGTGCGGGTGAAAGGGATCGAGTCGTAGCCCCAGACCGCGTCGAGGAGCTCCTCGCGGCTCACCACCTCGCCGCGGCGCTCGAGGAGGTAGCCGAGGAGGCGGAACTCGCGGGGCGAGAGCTCCAGGGGGACGCCTCCCTTGCTCGCCTCGTGGCGGGCGAGGTCGACCGTGACGTCGCCGAAACGCTGCGCCGCCTGCTGGGTCCGCCCGCCGGGGCGCACCCGCCGCAGCACCGCCTCGACCCGCGCCATGAGCTCCATGAAGCTGAAGGGCTTGGTCACGTAGTCGTCGGCGCCGAGCTTGAGCCCGAGGACCTTGTCGATCTCCTGGCCGCGGGCCGTGAGCATGATGACCGGCAGCTCGGAGCCCTCGCCGCGCAGCAGCTTGCAGACCTCGAGGCCGTTCATGCGGGGCAGCATGACGTCGAGGATCATGAGGTCGGGCGGCTGCTCGCGGGCGAGCGCGAGGCCCGCCTCGCCGTCGCGGGCGACCGTCACCTCGTAGCCCTCGTAGGCGAAGCCGTCGCGCAGGGCAACCGCCATCGCCTCGTCGTCCTCGACCACCAGCACCCTGCTCATCGTCCCGCTCCCTTCGGCCGCACGAGCGGCAGCCGGATGGTGAAGGTGCTCCCCGCGCCGACCTCGCTCGCGACCTCGACGCGGCCGCCGTGGGCGTCGACGATGTGGCGCACCAGCGACAGCCCGAGGCCGGTGCCCTTGACGTCGTGGACGAGGCCGGTGCTGACGCGGTGGAAGCGCTCGAAGATCCGCTCCTGCTCCTCGCGCGGGATGCCGATGCCGTGGTCGGTGACGGCGATGACCGCCTGCTCGCCGTCGCGGTCGAGCCGGAGGATGATCGTGCGCTCGCCGTCAGAGTACTTGACGGCGTTGTCGAGGAGGTTGGCCACCGCGCGGTCGATCGCGTTGGCGTCGAGCTCCATCTCGGGCAGCGGCTCCTCCGGACCGTGGTACTCCACCGTGAAGCCCTTGTCCCGCAGGCGGACGGTGAAGGTCGAAAGAGTGCCGGCGAGGATGTCCTCGAGGTCCACCGTCTCGAAGGTGTAGACCCTGCGGCCGGACTCGATGCGCGAGAAATCGAGGATGTTGTTGATGAGCTGGGTCAGGCGCCGGCTCTCGGTCTCGATGTAGCCGCCGTACTCGCGCACCTTGTCGGGATCGTCGACGCGGCCGCGCCGCAGGAACTCGCCGAAGACCCGGATCGAGGACAGCGGGGTGCGCAGCTCGTGCGAGACGTTGGAGACGAACTCGTTCTTCATCGCCGACAGCTTCATCTCGCGCATCGCCGTACGCATGGTGAGAGCGATGCCCGCGAGCAGCACCACCGCCAACGCCGCCGACAGGGTCATGTTGAGCGCGAAGTTGGCCCGCGCCCACCTCTCCGGGCTCGCGGGCTCGCCCTGCAGCGCGAGGCTCCAGTCGGTGAAGATGAAGTCGAAGGACCTGCGGACGTGGTCGGCCTTGGGGTCGAGCGCAGCGCCGGCGGGCAGGCGCTGCCGTTTGCGGCCGTCGCGGACCACCACCTCGAGCTCCGGTCTGGACTCCGCGAACTTCGGCAGGCTGAGCTCGATCGCCCGCGGCAGGACCTTCGCCACGAAGTGCTTCTCGTCGATGATCAGCCCGGCGAGGCCGACCAGCTTCCAGTGCTCGTCGGTGATCGGGTTCAAGATGATGCGGTTGTCGGGGTCGCGCTGGTCGACGATGAGGTTGGTGGTGTCGATGGTCGCACCCTTCTTGCGCAGGTACGCCCAGGGAGCCGCCGCCGCCCACACCGCCACCGTCTCGTCGGAGAACTCCGGCAGCGTCATGGTGACGGTCGCCGGATCGTAGAAGAAGATCTGGTCCTTGCTCAGGTAGCTGACCACGAACAGCCGCTTGGCGCCCTCGATCTCGCGCTTCTTGAAGTGCACCGCGGCCTTGGGGATGTTGGCCGGCTGCAGGACCTCGGCCGGCAGGTTGAGGGCGCGCTCCGAGACCTTGCCGTAGACGTACCTCACCTCCTTGGCGACGGCGGCGAGGTAGTTGTCGAGCGCCGC
>JALOKS010000433.1 GCA_025456385.1 Thermoanaerobaculales bacterium
GCGGGCAGCGCCGGCGGTGAAGTCGGCGAGCGCCGCGAGCACCGCCGAGGTCAAGGCCTCCCCGTCGAGGCCGGCTCCCGCTCCGAGCAGCTCGAGCAGGCGGTCGTAGCCGAAGGGCTCGCCCGCAGGCGACACCGCTTCGACGAGGCCGTCCGAGTACAGCACGAGGCGGCCGCCGCCGCTGAGCCGCGCTTGGGTGGCCACCGGCCGGCAGAGGGGGCTGCCCATCGGGACCGAGCCCATGGTCAGCTCCCGCGGCGGCTCGCCGGCCGCCAACAGCACGGGCGGCGGGTGGCCGGCGTTGGCGATCCGCAGGGTGCCGGTCGCGGGCTCGAGCTCGACCACCATCAGGGTGACGATCGTGCGGGCCCCGCCGTGCGCCAGCAGCAGCCGGTTGACCCGTTCGATGAGGTCGACGCCGGAGTAGCCCTCGTGGACGAGGGCGGCGACCGACGACTTCAGGCTCGCCATCAGGAGGCCGGTCGAGAGCCCGTGCCCGGCGACATCGCCGATCGCCACCACCAGCCGCTCACCCGACAGCGAGAAAACGTCGAAGTAGTCGCCGCCCACCTCCATCGCCGGCTGGAAGACCGCACCCACCGACACCCGCCCGAAGCGGAGGTGGCGCGCCGGCAGCAGGCTCTCCTGGATCTCGCGCGCCAGCTCGAGCTCGCGCGCCAGGCGCTCCTTCTCGGCGACGTCGGCGAGCATCGACTGCACCGAGCCCGCCATGTGGTTGAAGGACCGGGCGAGGTCGCCGAGCTGGTCGCGGCGCTTCACCGGCACCCGATGGTCGAGGTTGCCCCGCTCGACCTCGCGGGCACCGGCCGACAGGCGCCGCACCGAGCGCGTGATGGAGAGGATGATGAAGGCGGCCGCCGCCGCCAGGGCGCCGTAGACGAGGACGAAGAAGGCGCCGAGGACCGCGAGCGGCGTCAGGATGTTGGAGCCGAGCTCGTAGCGCGACAGCGTGAAGTCGTCCCACACCCGGCGCGGCGACGACCGCAGGAGGGCGAGGAGCTGCGCACCCGGGATGACCTCCCCGGTCGCGAGCGCGACGACGTTCGGAGTGACGCCGAACCAGACGATGGAGGGCGTGTCGAGGATGCCGCCGCCGTCGCTCCAGGGCGGCCACAGCTCGTCGCCGGTGAAGCTCCGGCCCTGAACCGAGAGCCGCACCCCTCTCCCGGTGCCTGCCGAGGCCGCGATCTCTCCGCCCCCTGCGCCGGCCGCCCGCTCCTGCACCTGGTCGCCCTCCGACGCCAGGAGGGCGACGTCGAACCACCAGGCCTCGCTGATGGCGCGGGCGGTTTCGGCATCGAGGGGCACCAGGGCGACCACCCGGTCGCCGCCGACCGAAGCCGCTCCCACCAGGCCGTAGAGGCGCCCCTCGTGGAGGGCGACGAGGTCCCACTGCTCGCCCACGATCCAGGTGAGCTCCGGGAGGTCCTCGAGCCCGCCGAGGCGGAGCTCGCGGCCGCCGAGCCTCGCCTGCCAGTGCACCCGGGTCACCTGCTGCGGGTGGCGGTCTGCGAGCTCCTCGAGCAGCTCGATGCCCGCCGCCGTGCCCGCCTCGCGGGTCCGATCGAGGACGGCGCCGCACTCCCATGCCAGCTGCAGTCGGACCCGGCGCAGCTCGGAGCCGAAGCGGACCGAGGTGTACTGGCCGGCCAGGATCCAGAGGCCCGCCGCGGCGAAGGCCGCCGCGAACACGAAGGGCGTCACCCCGATGACCAGATACGAGATCAGCAGCCGCACGCCGACCCGGTAGGTCACCTGGCGCCACAGCCGAACCAGCAGCACGAGAGCGCCGGCTGCGAGCCACAGCAGGGCGAAGAAGATGAGAAGTCCGGCGAGGCCCGAGCCCGGGAGGACGGCGGTCGCGACCGCTGCCGACGCGATCAGGGCGATGCCCGGCAGCAGCCAGCGGCGACTCGCGAGCCTCACGGCGACCCGCCGCCCCCGCCGCCCGGGGGCGGGAAGAGCCAGGGCTCGCTCGCGGGCGGCGCTCCCTCCGGCTCGTGGCAGCGGCGGCAGCGGGCCTCGTAGGCGCCGGCGGCCCCCACCACCACCAGCTCGTCGGAGGCCACGAGGCGTTGGGTGTAGGCCGCCGGCGCCCCGCAGCGGCTGCAGATCGCGCTGATCTTCTGCACCCTCTCGGCGACCGCGAGCAGCACCGGCATCGGGCCGAAGGGAACGCCCCGGTAGTCCATGTCGAGGCCGGCCACGATCACCCGCTTGCCGAGATTGGCGAGGTGGCCGCAGAGCGCCGGCAGGGCATCGTCGAAGAACTGCGCCTCGTCGATACCCACCACCTCGGTGCGCGGGTCGAGGCGCGGCAGGACCTCGTCCGAGCGTTCGACGAGCTCGCAGGGGATGCGCATCTGGGAGTGCGAGACCACGTCGCCCTCGGAGTAGCGGTTGTCGAGGCGGGGCTTGAAGACCTGCACCCGCTGGCGGGCGATCAGGGACCGCCGCAGCAGGCGGATCAGCTCCTCGGACTTCCCGGAGAACATCGGCCCGGCGATGACCTCGATCCAGCCCGCCCCCGGCCGCGATGGGTTCATGCCGACGCCACCTCCGAAGGCGGAATCTTAGCAGGTCG